>JAEYZO010000063.1 GCA_023428035.1 Pseudomonadota bacterium
GTTCACCGCCGCGCGGAGGTCGACCATCGACGGCGCGAAGCGCAGCGACTCCACGGTGGGCTCGACGGTGAGCGCAGGGAGGACGGGCGACTCCGCGTCGTCGAAGAGGCACCAGCGCACCGAAGGAGACGTCGCGTGCGCGGTGATCGCCCGCGCGAGGTCGACCCACTCCGTGACGTCGCCCACGGACGACGGCTGGAGCATCACCGTGACCGGCAGGTCGGTCACCATGCGCTCGACGAGCTCGGCGAGGGTGGCCTCGGGCGCTTCGAGGGAGCGGTCGTCGTAGAGCGCGTCGCGCCACATAAGGGGCGCCGGGTCGGTGACGCCCAGCGCGCGGATCGCCGCGGCGAGGGTCGCCTCGCAGAAGTCGCTCCGGTCGACGAAGGGCTCGTCGACGACGATCGAGCGGGTGAGCTCGGAGAGCCTCCGCGCGGCGCCGGGGTGGGAGCGCAACACGCGAACCCGACGTCGGGCGTCGTCGTCGAACCAGCGGGTCACCCTCGCGGGGTCGTCGAGCCCAGGGACGTAGCCTCGCTCGCCCGCGCGCTCCACGGGGAAGGAGGTGAGGCCGTCGAAGGCGCCGAGGTCGTCGATCACCACGAGCTTCACCCACGGAGAGGCGATGCCCGAGGCGAGGCGAGCCACCCGAGCGCGCCAGGCCGTGACCGCGACCTCGGGCTCGGCGTGCAGCGCCACGACCAGCGGGTGCGCGATGGACCACAGCGCGCGGGCGGCGCGCTCCACCGCGACGGCCGCGACGTCTTCGGGGTGCGCGAGGTCGTCGGTGAGCGAGGGGAGCTCAGGCACCGCGGGCGCGTCGTCGACGCGAGAGAGCGCCTCGCGCCACGGGTCGAGGCACTCCCCCAGCGAAGAGAGCAGGTCCGTCGCGAGGTCCGACGCGTCGGGGCGCGTCGCGCTGGCGGCGACCGCGAGGGGGACGGGCGAGCGCTGCTGGAGCCTCGCCGCCACGGCCTTCGCCGCGGGGACGGCCATGTCGCTCACGCACGACACGACCAGCGCGCGGCGCGAGGGATCGTCGAGGAGCCGGTCGACCGCGCCGTAGAGCGGCGCGAGGAAGCGAGGAGGTGTGTTCACCGCGCGCCTCCCCTCAGTCGAGCGTGACCAGCGCGCCGTGGGTGGTGACCCCCGTCGCGTCGATCTTCACGTGGTTGCCGCCGAAGGAGAGCTCGACCCCGTCGGGCTTGAGCGTGAGCGTCGCGCCGCCGACCTTGAGGCTCACCTCGGACGGCGAGCTCAGCGAGATCTTCCCGTCGCCGAAGATGTCGATCGACGCCTCCTGGCGAAAGATGCGGATCGGCCCACCGCCTTCGATCTCCGTCACGTCGTTGAACATCATCAGCTTCGAATCGCCCTGCTGGATCCAGAGCGAGCCTACGTAGAGGTTCTCGGGGCCCTCGACCCGCGTCACTCGCTGGTCGATGGTCGCTCGGTCCCCGCCCCGCACCTCCGTCACGCGGCCTCCGTGGACGTGTACCGCCATCGCCTCGGACGGGGTGCCAAAGGCCATGGTGGTCCCCGCCGACACCACCACGTTGCTGGCCGAGGCGTTCAGGCACCCGACCACCTCGATGGTCTGGTCGTTCGCCACCTGGACCACCTCGTTGTGGCCCACCCTCACCGTGCGGTCGTTCACCACGGTCAGCCGCGCGTCGTGGCCGACGGTGTGGGTCTCGTCCCTCCCCACCGTGACGGAGCGGTCGCGCGAAACGGCCGTGCTCTGGTCGTGCCCCACGCTCACCCGCTCGTCGGCGCCGACGCTCACCCGGTGCTCGCGCAGCACGTTCTCGTCGAGGTCGCGCTGCGCGCGCAGGTGCACCTCCTCAGCGCCGGCCCGGTCCTCGAAGCGGAGCTCGTTGTAGCCCTCGCCCCCAGGGGTGCTCCGCGTGCGCAGCGTCGTGCGCGTGCGGTGCTCGGGCAACGACTCCGGCGGAGGGTTCAACCGGTTGTACACCGCGCCCACCACCACGGGTCGGTCGGGGTCGCCGTCGATGAAGTCGACCAGCACCTCCATCCCCACGCGCGGGATGTGCAGCGCGCCGAAGTGCTCCCCCGCGAGGGACTGCGCCACGCGGATCCAGCACGAGCTCCGCGCGTCGCGCGCGCCTCGGCGGTCCCAGTGGAACTGCACCTTCACCCGGCCGTGCGCGTCGGTGTAGATCTCCTCGCCCTCGGGGCCCACCACCACCGCGGTCTGCAGCCCCTGCACCCTCGGCCTCGGCGGCAGCTCGGGCCTCCACGGCGCGTCGGCGGGCGCGCACGCGAAGCGGTTGCGGTAACGGTCCCGGCCCTCGTCCCGCCGCGCGTCGCGGGCCAGCACCTCGGGCGCGTGCGCCTCGTGGCGCACCCTCGTGAGCACCCACTTCTCGCCCGCCCTCGGGCCCTCGTAGCCCTGCACCACGAAGCGCAGCCCCGGCATGAAGCCCGTGACGTTCCCCGCCCCCTCGGCGCCCTCCGAGGCCGTGACCTCGCGCTCCCACGCCACCCGCGCCGCGCGGTCGCCGCTGTCACCGCCCCACGCGCTCGCGCCCTCGTCCCAGCGCGTGAACGTGTACCGCGCAGGGTGGTCGTAGACCGCTCGCTCGCCCGGCTCTCCCCCGCTCGCGCGGCGCGTCAGGTCGTGCGCCGGGCGCGTGTCGTCGTAGTCCCGCAGCGTCACGCTCGTCGGCCGTAGCTCCCGGTGCGCCTCGAAGCTCCGCACCGTCTCCGTCCGCTGGGCGCCGCCGTCGGGGCCCGCCAGGGTCACCGGCGCGCCCTCGTAGGTCGCCACCGTGCCCCACCCGCTCGGGTGGTCGACCAGGGCCATCACCTCCCCGTCGCTCCCCTGCTCGATCATCCAGGTCGCGCCCTCCTCCGCGAGCAGGCGCGAGACGAAATCCAGGTCGCTCTCCCGGTGCTGCACGCAGTACGACCGCGACGGGGGCGTGGTCGTGAGCCGCACCGCGACCCGCTCCTCGGCGAAGCCCGCCTCGCGCAGCACCGCGAGGGTGACCTCCACCGCGGTCATGTCTTGAAAGACCCTGAGGTCCCTGCGCTGCGTGAGCGACCAGAACGCCGGCGCGCAGTGCACCCTCGCGAGGCGCTGGCGGTCCTCGAAGCCCGCGTGCTCGACCCGGCGCACCGTGCACCACCACGCGCGGGAGACGTCCCCGCGGGAGAACACCACCCGCAGCCGCGTACCCAGCAGCGCCGCGGGGTCGACGTCGCCCGGGCCGGGGGCGCCGGCGGCGGGGACCGCCGAA
>JAEYZO010000079.1 GCA_023428035.1 Pseudomonadota bacterium
GCGCTCGCGTCGCCGCGCGCGACCGCCTCGCCGGCGTCGTCGTCGACCTGCGCGGGCCTGGGGCGACGGCACGCGCAGAGCGCGAGCGCTGCGCAGAGCGCGGCGGAGCGGGCGTTCACGAGGGCCGTGCATACCACCGGCGCCTGTGGAGAACCCCCAATCGACGCCGCTTTCTTGGCGACGGTTTTTCAGGCGCTGTAACCGGGCGAAGAACTTGAGCGGCGCCCCGCAGTGGAGGGTGGCGCCTCGGAGGTCTCCATGCGCTCAGCGGTCCTCGGTCTGCTCCTCTGCCCCGTCGCTGCCGTCACCGGCTACGCCCTCACGCGACCGGCGCCCGCGGCCTTCGCGCACCCGGTCGCCGAGCGACCCGCGGGCAAGGTCGCCCGCGCCTTCGAGGGACGCTTCTACGCCGGCGCCACGCTCACCCCCGACGGCGAGATCCCCGCCATCGAGCGCCGCGCCTGCCGCGTGGCGGCCCCCGGCCTCGGCGAGCGCGCGGTCTACGTCGAAGAGACCTTCGCCACCGACCTGTCGCGCCCCTTCTCTCAGCGGCTCCTCGTCATCGACGACGCAGGCGGCGGCGCCGCGCGGGTGCGCGAGTTCACCTTCCGCGACCCCGCGTCCGCGCAGGGCCTCTGCCAGCGCGCCGACCGCGCCCCCGTCGAGGCCTCGGCCCTCCAGGAGCGCGAGGGCTGCTCGCTCATCGCCCGCGTGCGCGGAGACCGCGTCGAGGCCCGCACCGACGGCGAGTCGTGCCCCTCGATGCTCAACGGCGCCCACCACGCCTCGCGCACCGTGGTCACGCACCGCTCGTACCTGCGCGTGCACGACCGCGGCGTCGACGCCCGCGGCCGCACCGTCTGGGGCGACGCCGTCGCGCCCCGCCACTACGTGAAGGTCTCCGCGACCGCCGCCGACTGAGCCGAGAAAATCCCGGCGGGCGCTGCCTCGACCGCATGGTCGAGATACCCTCCGCCCGATGCTCCTCCGCCGGGCCCTCGTCGTCGCCGCGCTCGCCGCGCTCCCCTCGGCCTGTGGGGTCGCCCCTCCGGGGGCCGCCCTCCCCGACGGCTCGACCCCGGTCGACCTCGACGCCTCGACGACGCCGCAGTTCGTCGAGACCGCGACGGCGATGTGGTCGCTCCCGCGCGGCGCGGGGCCGGAGCCCTTCTCCCTCCCCTGGCCCAACGACCTCGCGCGCGACGCCGCGGGCAAGGTCAGCTTCGCGCTCTTCCCGCAGCAGGGCATCCACCCCCTCGTGGCGGAGTACCTCCGCGGCTTCGAGGGTCGCCTCGACGGCTTCTCCCTCGCCGCCGCCGCCTACCTCCGCTTCGGGATGCCCCTCGACCCGAGCTCGCTCCCCGCCGACGCCGCCGCCACCACCCGCGACGGCTCGAGCCTCGCCCTCATCGACGTCGACCCCGAGAGCCCCGAGCGCGGCCGGCGCGTGCCGCTCCAGTGGCACTTCCGCGAGGAGGCCACGCGCTACTGGCCCCCGATGACCCTGGCCGTCGCGCCGGTCTTCGGCTTCCCCCTGCGGCCCTCGACCCGCTACGCGCTCGTCGCCACGCGCGCGCTCCACGGCCTCGGAGACACCGCCCTCGCCCGCTCCGCCGACCTCGACGCCGTGCTCTCCGACGCCCCCACCGACGACGCCGCGGTGAACGCCGCGCGGGCCCGCTACGCCCCCGCCCACGCGGCGCTCGCCGACCTCGGCGTCGCGCGCGACGACCTGCTCTCGCTCACGGTCTTCACCACCGACGACCCCACGGCGGAGTTCTTCCGCGCCGCCGAGTGGATGCGGCGCGACGGCCTGCGCCCCAACCTCGTCGACCTCGGCGAGCCCACGGCGGCCGACGGCTACGTCGAGCTCCGCGGTCACTGGGGGCGACACCCGAACTTCCAGTCGGGTCAGAACCCCTACTCCGCCGCGGGCTCCGGCGACTTCGTGCTGGGCCCCGACGGGGTGCCCCAGGTGCAGCGCACCGAGCGCATCCGCTTCGCCCTCACCCTCCCCACCACGCCGATGCCCGAGCGCGGCTGGCCCGTCGCGGTCTTCGCGCACGGCACCGGGGGCAACTACCGCAGCTTCATCAACAGCGGCAGCGCGGCGGCGCTCGCGGCGGAGGGCGTCGCGGTCCTGGGCTTCGACCAGGTGTTCCACGGCGAGCGCGCGGCGCCGGGGGCCTCGCCCGAGGCGGCCTTCTTCAACTTCACGAACCCCCACGCGGGGCGCACCAACAACCGCCAGGCGGGGCTCGACCTCGTGCAGGCCGGGCGCTTCGTGCGAGCGCTCACCTTCGAGCTCCCGGGCGCCGAGGGCGCGACGAGCACCGTGCGTTTCAACAGCGAGCGGGTGTTCTTCTTCGGCCACTCCCAGGGAGGCCTCAACGGTCCCCTGTGGTTGGCGGCGGAGGACGGCGCGTCGGCGGCGGTGCTCTCGGGCGCGGGCGGCTCCTTCGCGCTGGCGCTCATCCTCAAGACCGAACCCCTCAACATCCCTCAGCTCGTGTCGACGGCGCTCGCGCTCCGCCCCGGGGAGCTCGTCCCGCTGCACCCCGTGGTGAGCCTGCTCCAACACCTGGTCGACCCGAGCGACCCGGTGAACTACGGCCGCTACATCGTGCGTGAGCCGCGCGGCGCCAACCGACCCAAGCACGTCTACCAGACGCAGGGCTTCATCGACCGCTTCGCGCCCCCCGCGGGCATCGCGGCGCTCGCGCTCTCACAGGGCCTCCCGCTCGCGCTGCCGGTGTTGCACCCGGAGCCTGACTACGACCTCCTCGGGGTGCCCGCGATGCCCACGCCCGCGCGAGGGAACATCGCGACCCGAGGCGGCGCCGTCACCGGGGTGTGGGAGCAGTTCGACGCGCCCGCGGGCACCGACGGTCACTTCGTGGTGTTCAACATCGCCGACGCGCGGGCGCGCACGGCGGCCTTCCTCGGCAGCGCGGCGAGGGACCCCGAGGGGGTGCCCACGCTGCCGGCGCGGAGCAGCGACGGGATGTGACGGGGAGACGAGGGAGGATCAGGCGCGGCTGATGGCCTGGTCGGTGATGACCGGCAGGCGCATCAGGTCGCCCTTGTACGCCTTCACCGCCTGGAGGATCAGGACGACGAAGAGCGCGAGGGAGAAGAGCGAGCCGATGATCGAGCCGATGCTGCCGATCGCGGCCGCGAGGATCCCCGTGATGATGTTCACGACGATGTACGCGACGACGAAGAAGGCCGCCTGGAAGGCGTGCATCCGGAGCCAGCGGCGCTGCGGCTCCTTCGGCTCGGTGAAGATGAACACCACCGCGATGGGCCAGAAGAGGTACCCGACGAGCGCCGCGACGTTGTAGTCGAGGTTCAGCGTCGCGGACTTCATCCCTGGCACATAGGGCGGCACGGAGCCGTCACCGCCGGCAGAGACCATCGCGCCCGGCTGGCCGTAGCCGCCCGGCTGCTGCTGGGGCTGGCCGTAGCCCGGCTGGGGCTGGCCGTAGCCCTGCTGCGGCTGACCATAGCCCGGCTGCGACTGCTGCGGCTGGCCGTAGCCCGGCTGCGACTGCTGCGGCTGACCGTAACCCGGCTGCGACTGCTGCGGCTGGCCGTAACCCGGCTGCGACTGCTGAGGCTGACCGTAACCCTGCTGAGGCTGACCGTAGCCCTGCTGGGGCTGGCCGTAGCCGCCCTGCTGGGGGTACCCAGGCTGACCGCCCGGAGGAGGCCAGCCGCCCGGGGGTTGTCCCCCGCCCGGAGGTCCCTGCATTTCGAATCCTTCCCTTCTCCGCGGCGTGTGGGGGCCGCGCCGAGGCACCATCGCAGCGGACGCCGCGCGGTGTCAACTTGCGTTCCATTGCGATGACGCGGCGCGGAGCGGTAGGGTGCGCCGCCCCATGAGCGCGCGTTCGGACACCCTCTCCATCACCGTGAACGGTGACCTCCACGAGGTCCCCGCGGGCCTGACGGTCACCGGGCTCCTCGCGCACCTCGGGGTGCAGGGCGTCGCCGCGGTCGAGCGCAACGAGGTCGTGGTCCCCCGCGCGGAGCACGGCTCGACCGAGGTGCTCGACGGCGACCGCTTCGAGGTCGTCGCGCTCGTGGGCGGAGGGTGAACCCATGAGCAGCGCAGACCGCATCACCATCGCCGGCCGCGACCTCGGCTCGCGCCTCTTCGTCGGCACCGGCAAGTACGCCGACCTCGAGACCTGCCGCGCGGCCCTGCGCGCCTCGGGCGCCACCGTGGTGACCGTGGCCCTGCGCCGGGTCGACCTCTCGCAGCGGGGCTCCGGCTCGCTCCTCGGGATGCTCGCCGAGGAGGGCTTCACGCTCCTCCCCAACACCGCGGGTTGCTACACCGCCGACGACGCCGTGCGCACCGCGAGGCTCGGCCGCGAGGCCGCGGGCACCGACCTCGTGAAGCTCGAGGTGATCGGCGACCCCAAGACCCTCTTCCCTGACACCGAAGAGCTGGTGAAGGCCGCGAAGACCCTCGTGGCCGAGGGCTTCTTCGTGCTGCCCTACACCAACGACGACCCCATCGTGGCGCGCAAGCTCGTCGACGCTGGCTGCCCCGCGGTGATGCCCCTGGGCGCGCCCATCGGCTCTGGGCTGGGGCTGCGCAACCCGTACAACCTCCGCATCCTGATGGAGACGGTGTCGGTGCCCGTCATCGTCGACGCGGGCGTGGGCACCGCGAGCGACGCGGCCATCGCGATGGAGCTCGGCGCCGACGGCGTGCTCCTCAACACCGCCATCGCCCAGGCGAGGGACCCGGTGAAGATGGCCGCCGCCATGCGCCTCGCGGTGGAGTCGGGCCGCCTCGCGCACCTCGCGGGGAGGATGCCCACGCGGCTCTACGCGAACGCGAGCTCCCCGCTCGAAGGGACGATCACGCCCGGTCCCGCGCGCCACGACATCGAGTGACCGTGCGCGCCGCCCTCGCGCTGATGCTCGCGCTCGCGCCCCTGCAGTGCCCCTCGCGACGTCCGCCGGACCTCGCGCGCGAGGAGACCCCGGGCGAGGCGCTGTGGGCCCTCTCCGAGCGCTTCGCTTCGACGGGCGACACCGCGAGCCAGCGCGAGACGCTGCGCTTCCTCGTGGAGCGGTACCCGAGCAGCCGCTTCGCGCCGCGCGCGAGAGACGCCCTCGGCGACGCGGGGGCGCCGCGGTGAGCTTCGCCGCGTGGCCGAGGCTGTGGCTCTGCGCCGACCTCTCCCACCCGACCGGCGAGGGGGTGCTCGCCCACGTCGCCCACGCGCTGGAGCTCGCGCCGGTGACGGTGTGGCTC
>JAEYZO010000111.1 GCA_023428035.1 Pseudomonadota bacterium
CCGTCACCCCCTTGGCCCCTCCGAGCCACAGCGTCGCCAGCGCCGCCCGCGCCGCGCCGCCCGCGCCGCGCACCACCGCCTCGGCGCCCGACACGCTCACCCCTCCCTCCGAGAGCGCCGCCGCGAGTCCATCGACGTCGGTGTTGAAGCCCACGTACCCGCGCTCGCCCCGCGCGAGGGCGTTCACCGCGCCCGCGAGCCTCGCGCTGGTCTCCACCTCCGCGAGGGAGCCCATCACCGCGACCTTGTGCGGCAGCGTCACGTTCGCCCCCGCGAAGCCCAGCACGTCGAGCGCCCGCAGCGCCTCGCTCAAGCCCCCGGGAGCCACGTCGAAGGCCGTGTAGGTGCCCGCGACCCCCATCGCGTCGAGGGCGGCGCGCATCATCGCGGGGGAGCGCGAGTGCGCGACGGGGTGACCGAGGAGCGCCAGGGCGATCACCGCGTACGCTCGACGCGGGCGTCGACCTCGCCCTCGTGCAGGCGCACCGTGATGACCTCCCCGGGCGACACCTGCGATGAAGCCGTGAGCGCGCGGCCCTCGCGCAGCGCGACCGAGTAGCCCCGCGCGAGGATCTTCACGGGAGAGAGCGCGTCGAGCCGCGCCGCCGCGAGGCCGAGCGCGTGCCGCCGAGACTCCAGCCCGTCGGTCACCGCGGGGGAGAGCCTCTCGCGGAGGTCGTCGAGGCGGTCGCCCCCGCGCTCCAGGGTCTTGCTCACCGCGGGCTGGAGCCTCGCGACGAGGGCCGCGAGGGCGGCGCGGTCGTTCGCGAGGCGGGTCTTCGGGTGCGACGACGAGAGCGCCCTCTCGGCGCGGTCGAGGCGCTGGCCGTAGCGACGGAGCCGCTCGGTGAGCGCGTCTTCGGCGCGGCGCAGGAGCTCGTCGACGCGCTGCCTCGCGTCGTTGACCTTCAACCGAGGGTCCGGCGGGCGCGCGCGGCCGAGGGCGTTGCCGAGGGTGCGGGTCTTGAGCAGCACCGCGCGGCGCATGCGCTGTCGCGCGGCCTCGATGCGCTCGACGACCTCGCTGAGCTCGGGGGTGCAGTAGGCCGCGGCCTGGGTGGGCGTGGCGGCGCGCTGGTCGGCGACGAGGTCGGCGACGGTGTGGTCGACGTCGTGGCCCACGGCGCTCACCACGGGCACGCGGCACGCGGCGATGGCCCGCGCGACGCGCTCGTCGTTGAAGGCCGCGAGGTCTTCGCTCGCGCCTCCGCCGCGGCCGACGATGATGACCTCGATCCATTTCGCGCGCTGGAGGGTGGCGAGCGCGCGCACGATCGAGGCCGGCGCGTCGGCGCCCTGCACGAGGGCGGGGGCGAGCACCACGCGGGCGGGCCAGCGGCGCGTGGCCTCGCGCACGATGTCGTGGAAGGCCGCGCCGGTGCCCGAGGTGACCACCCCGATGGCGCGGGGGAATCGCGGGAGCGCGCGCTTGCGGGCGTCGTCGAAGAGGCCCTCGGCGCGGAGCTTCTCTTTCAAGGCCGCGAGGCGGGCGGCGGCCTCGCCCGCGCCCGAGGGCACGGCCACCTCGGCGATGAACTGGAACTGCCCCCGCGGCACGAAGAGCCCGGGCTTGCCGCGGAGCTGCACGCGCTCGCCCACGGCGAGGCGGGCCTTGGAGCGCTGGGCGTTGCCCTTCCACATGGCGCAGGAGACCCGGGCGTCTTCGCGCTCGTCCTTGAGGTCGAAGTAGACGTGGCCGCTGGCCATGACCTTGACGGCGGCGACCTCGCCCTCGACCCAGAGCGAGGGGAAGCGCTCCTCCACCGCGGATTTCACGGTGCGGTTGAGCTCCGCCACGGTGAGTGGCTTCGGCGGAGAGGGCACGAGCCGCAGCGAGGCCTCGCTCATGGGCCGAGCACCCTACGCCGCACCGTCGCGGGAGCGCCAGCAACCAGAGGTGAACCCGCGCGCCTCGCCGTGCGACACTCGCCGCCGCCGCCATGTACAAGGAACGTCGTCAGGCCAGCGCGAACACCCCCCAGGGGTGGACCGAGAACTTCCGCGGGGGCTTCTCGCGCCTGCCGCGCATCCGCGCCGCGCAACTCGTGGGCGACCCGGTGTGGGCCGCGATCCGCTCGCGGGTCCCTCGGGGGGCCACCGTGCTCGACGCGGGCAGCGGCCTCGGCGAGTGGATCGACCTGCTCACCCGCGAGGGCTACCAGGGCGTCGGCGTCGACTACTCCGAAGACATGATCGCGCTGATGCAGCGCGAGCGCCCCGGCCCCCGCTGGATCGCGTCAGACATCCGCGCCATCCCCCTGCCCGACGCGAGCGTCGACGCGGTGGTCTCGTGGGGCGTGGTCGAGCACGAAGAGGCCGGGCCCTCGGCCGCGCTGCGGGAGTTCGCGCGGCTCCTGCGCCCCGACGGCTGGGCCTTCGTGACGGTGCCCCGCGACACGCCCCAGCAGAGGGCCTCGTCGCGGGCGCAGTTCGGCGAGGGCGAGGGGGAGTTCTTCCAGTACTTCATGCGCAACGAAGAGCTCGGCGCGTACATGACCGAGGCGGGCTTCGCGCTCGACCTGCTCATCCCGATCCACCCCCACTACGCGGTGCTGCACCCCGAGCTCTACGGCCGCGTCGAGCGGATGCCCGCGCTCCTGCGCCGCGTGGCGAACCGCGCGCTGAACCAGTACGCGCGGCTCACGCCCGAGGCCTGCGGGATGGTCCTCGCCGTCGGCCGCAAGCTCTGAACGCTCAGCCCGGCGAGGGCAGGTCGCACACGCCGCCGGGCGCGCACACCAGGCCCTCGCAGCAGTCGGCGGCGCCTCCGCACATCTCTCCCCTCGCGCGGCACGCTTCGCGCGGCGGCACGCACACGCGCTCGCCCATGGTGTCGGGCTCGCACGCGCCGCTGCAGCAGTCGGCGCTGGTGGAGCACCCGCGGCCCGTGGGCCTGCACGGCGCGGGGGCCCAGTAGGGCGAGAGCGCGGTGACGGTCTCCTGCCCCGGGAGGTAGTAGGGCACCTCGCTCGGGTCGGACCCTGAAGTGGGGCGGTTGCGCAAGGCCGAGACCCAGATCTGCTTCACGTTGCGGGTGCCCGCGGTGGCGTTGCCGTAGGCGCGGGGCGTGGTGAAGAGCAGCCAGAAGTACCCGCCGGAGTTGAAGGGAGAGAACACCGGTCGGTAGGCGTCGGTGGCCGCGCCGCCGTTGGCGTTGGCGAGCCGCGTGGGCGCCCCCCCGGCGCGGGGGACGATCCAGAGGTCCCCCGGGCCCATGGCGGTGCGGCGGTTGGTGCCGTGCTGAAACACCAGCCACGCCGAGTCGGGCGACCAGGTGGGGTGCCAGTCGACGGAGCCCCCGGGGGTGCTCGTCGCGCGGTGGATCACCGCGGGGGAGCCGTAGCGGTCGCCGTCCATCACCGGGGTGACGGCGAGGTCGTCGCCGCGGTCGGTGAAGGCGATGGCGCGACCGTCGGGGGACCACTCGGGGTCGAAGCCGTCGCCGGGGGCCGCCCCCATCACGTCTCGGCCCGTGGTGACGTCGATGACGGTGAAGCGCTGGGAGCTCGGGTTGGCGCCGCAGTCGCCGGACACGAGCCGGGTGGAGGTAGGGTTGAAGGACACGCAGCGGCGCACCGACGCGCGGGTGCGCGAGAGGTTCGGCGCGGGGTTGGCCGTGAGGTCGCGGGAGAGGTCGTAGAGCGCGAGGTCTTCGCCGGGGCTCTCGAGGAAGCCCGCGAGGCGCTGCCCGTCGCGCGAGACCGCGTGGCAGCCGATGCAGCCCGAGCCCGGGTTGGGGAGGAAGTCCACCCGCCGCGTGGTGTCTACGTCGAGGCGCGTGAGGCGCATCCGAGGCGGGGACCAGTAGTACACGCTCCCCGCGATCACCCCGTCGACGGTGCGGAACCTCCGCGGCGGAGAGCGGAGGTAGCGCGACCCGCTCGCCACCGTCACCCGGACCTCGATCGGGTCACCGAGGTCTGACTGCGCGAGGAGCGACCAGAACGCGGCCGGGGGCGTCCACTCGAAGCGGAAGCCGCTCGCGGCGCGGAGGATCACTTCGAGCGTCGCGTGGGTGCGCGAGAGCCGCACCACGTAGAGGTCCGTCGCGGTCGGGGCCGAGTGCCGCCGCGTGAACATCACCGACGGCGCGGCGACGTTGCGGGGCATCACCGCGGCCTCGAGGGGGTAGTCCACGACGGGCGACTGGTCGCTGCCGTCGGTCGCGGTCATCGCGTCGAGGCGCGCGCGGTCGGCCTCGGTCACGCCCTCGCCGAGCACCCGCCGCGTGGCGTTCACCGTCACCGTGGTCATCGCGGTGAGGCTCGTCCCGTCGACGGTGGCGGCGCGCACGGTGGCCCGGCCTCCCACCCCCGTCGCGACGAACTCCCCGGTCGACTCGTCGATGGCCCCGAAGGTCGTGTCGTCGACGGTGAAGCGCACCCCCGTGGTGAGCGGTCGCGAGGTGCCGTCCCTCAGCCGCACCGTCGCTCGAAAGGTCACCGTGCTCCGGGCGCCGTCGACGACCTCGAGGGTGGGCCGCTCGGGCGTGAGCGTGAGCGACACCGCGGGGTTCGACGGTCGCCCGGCGTCGATCACCCCGCGGTCGGTGACGGCCCTCGCGTCGCCCGCGCCCGCGTCGGGGGCGCAGCCCTCCCCCGGGTCGCAGCTGACCTCGTCGGTGGCGGCGCAGCCCGTGAGCGCCACCGCCATCGCGATGCGACGGAGCATCCCGCGACCCTATCTCCCGCGGCGCGTGGTCACCACTGGGGCTCCAGTGACCAACCCCCCGGTCATCCCCGGGGGCACTCGCCCGAGAACATCCACGCGTCGAGGCATCGCTCACGCTCGACGTCTTCGAGCGCGGGCTGCGCGAGGTCGACCACGGTGCGCTCGGCCCAGCCGTCATACTCGCGGCCCGAGACCGTCACCGCGTGACCGAGCGAGAGCGCGCCGTGCAGGCTCCCCTCGACGAGCAATTGCTCCGCGAGGGTGCGCCCCTCGGGCGGGGTGAAGGTCACGCGACGCCGCAGCCGCAGCCGCTCGTGGGTCTCTAGCGCGCGCATCTCTTCGAGGGGGTCGGTGACGACGTGGGAGTCGACGCCGACGCAGAGGCGCACCCCCGCCGCGCGCAGGTCGGAGAGGTTGGCGAGCCCGTCGCCGAGGTCGCGCTCGGTGGTGGGGCAGACGCACGCGAAGGCCCTCGCCTCGCCCAGCAACCGCGCCTCGTGCGCCTCGAGCACCGTGGCGTGCACGGCGGTGAAGCCCTCGTCGAGCACTCCCAGCTCGCTCAACAACTCCACGGGTCGCTTGCCGTGCTCGGCGAGGCACTCGGAGACCTCGCCCTCGACCTCGGCGACGTGCATGTGAAAGGGTATCCGCGCGCCGCGGGCGTACTCGCGCAGCACGCGCAGCCACCCGGCGGGCACGGCGCGCACCGAGTGGGGCGCGAGGCCGAGCTTCACTCGGGGGTCTCCCGACCAGCGCTTCGTGAGGGCGTCGACGTCGCGGAGCACGTCGTCGGGGTCGGCGTCGCTGAAGCGGCGCTGGGCGCCTTCGGGCGGGCGATCCCTCCCGGCGCGCGCGTAGGCGACGCGCAGGAGGGTGATCGAGAGCCCCTCGTCGAGGGCCGCGGTGATGACCCGGTCGGCGAGCTCGGTGCGCTGCGCGTAGGGCTCACCTCCGGCCTGGTGGTGCACGTAGTGGAACTCCCCCACGGCCGTGACGCCCGACCGACGCAGGAGGCGAAAGGCGCGGCGCGAGAGGGCTTCGATGGAGTCGGGGGTGAGCGAGTCGGCGAGGCGGTACATCGCGTCGCGCCACGACCAGAAGGTTCCGGTCTCGGCGGGGGCGCGCTGGGTGTGCCCGCGGAGGCCCACTTGAAAGGCGTGGGAGTGGGCGGTGACGAGCCCCGGGAGCCAGAGGCTCTCCCCGTCGACGTAGGCCAGCGGTGTCATGGCGCGGGAGGGTACAACCGCGCTGTCCCTCCGCGGTGATAGAGTCCGCGGCCCCGATGACCGAGCGAAGCGCGCGACGCTCCCGAGCGACGACGAAGGCTCCACGCAAGCGCGGCCCTCGGTGGCAGCGCGCGGCGGGGCTCATCGGGCTCGGGGTGCTGGGCGTCGCGCTCACCGGCGCGCTCACCCTCCTGGGGCTGTTCGTCTACTACGGGCGCGACCTGCCCGACACGCGCTCGCTGCTCACCGCCTGGAGGCCGCCGCAGACCACGCGCGTCCTCGCCCGCGACGGGCGCACGGTGCTCGCGGAGCTCTACGTCGAGCGGCGCACGGTGGTGCCGATCCAGCTCGTCTCGCCCAGGCTCATCGACGCCCTCCTCGCCGCCGAGGACGCGGACTTTCGCACGCACCCGGGCATCGACGTGCCGGGCCTGGTGCGCGCGGTGCTGGTGAACCTCCGGCGCGGGACGGCGACGCAGGGCGCGAGCACGATCACCCAGCAGGTGGTGAAGAACCTGATCCTCACGCCGGAGCGCACGCTCGCGCGCAAGGTGCGCGAGGCCCTCCTCGCGTGGCGCATCGAGCGCGAGCTCACCAAGGACCAGATCCTCTACCTGTACGTGAACCACATCGCCTTCGGGCACGGGCGCAACGGCGTGGAGGAGGCCGCGCGCTTCTACTTCGGCCGAAGCGCGAGGGACGTGACCCTGGGCGAGGCCGCGCTCCTCGCGTCGCTGCCGAAGTCTCCGGTGCAGTACTCGCCGCGCACGCACCCCGAGGCGGCGGAGCGACGACGTCGGTGGGTGCTGGAGCAGATGGTGTCGCACCAGTTCATCACCCGCGCCGAGGCCGACGCGGCGATCCGCGAGGTGGTGCACCCGGTCGACGCGCTCGAAGACCGGGCAGACTTCGCGCCCGAGATCGCCGACCTCGCGCGCGCCGAGGTCGAGCGGCTCTCGCGGCGACCCGGTCAGGGCGCCCTCGCCGAGGCCCTCACCCGCGGCGGGTGGACCATCGTCACCACCATCGACCACAGGCTCCAGCGCGAGGCGCGCGAGGCCGTGCAGCGGGGCCTCGTCGCCATCGACACGCGGCAGGGCTACCGCCGCGCGCTCTCCCTCGGCCGCAACGGTCAGCCCGTCACGCGCAGCCCCGTGCGCGCGGAGGACCCTCCCGCCGACGGGAGGTTCCACCCCGGGAGGGTGTACCTGGGCGCCGTCGAGGGCTTCGACGGCACGCCGCGCCGCGAGGCCCTGCTGGTTCGCCTCGGGACGATCGTCGCGCGCGTGCCCTGGGCCCGCGAGGAGCGCTACCGCCACGGCATGGCCGAGGACGCCCGCCCCACGGTGGGGGGCGTGGTGCGCGTCTCCCCCGACCGGCTCGTGACCCCCGACTCGCCCGGGAGCTTTCACCTCGAGCTCGGCCCGCAGGCCGCGCTGGTCTCCCTCGACCCCTTCGACCGCGAGGTGCGCGCGGTGGTGGGCGGCTACGACGGCGCCGTCGGGATGTTCGACCGCGCCACCGACGCGCGACGCCAACCCGGCAGCGCGTTCAAGCCCTTCACCTGGTCCTTCGCGCTGGCGTCGCGGGCCTACGACCTCGCGAGCACCGTCGACCCGA
The DNA here is from genome assembly GCA_023428035.1 of Pseudomonadota bacterium. Taxonomy (GTDB): domain Bacteria; phylum Myxococcota_A; class Polyangia; order Polyangiales; genus JAEYZO01. The sequence continues at coordinate 7,518 of JAEYZO010000111.1, forward strand.
ACCCCGGGTGCTACGACGACGGCCCGCGCCGCTGGTGCCCCGCGGAGCCGCACGCGCGCCGCGGCGTGGTCGAGCCGCCGATGTCTCTGCGCGAGGCCCTCGCGCAGTCGCGCAACAACGTCGCCGTGCGGCTCATGGCCGCCGTGGGGCCGCACCCCGTGGCCGAGCACGCCCACGCCCTGGGGATCACCTCTCCCCTGCAGGAGAACCTCTCCCTCGCGCTCGGGTCGAGCGAGGTGACTCCCTGGGAGCTCACCAACGCCTACGCGACCTGGGCCGCGCACGGCGTGTGGCGCGAGGCCGTGGTGGTGCGCGAGGTGCGCGACCCGCGCGGGAGGGTGGTCTGGTCGCTCCCCGCGCGGGGGCAGAGGCCGTCGCGGCAGGTGGTGGGAGAGGCCGAGGCGTGGTTGCTGACCTCGGCGCTCACCACGGTCACGCAGCGGGGCACGGGCGCGGCGCTGCGGAGCTTCACCCTCCCCGTCGCGGGCAAGACCGGCACCTCGAACCGCGCCCGCGACGCGTGGTTCGTCGGGTGGACCTCGGACCTCGTGACGGGCGTGTGGGTGGGCTTCGACGACCGTCAGCCCCTGGGCGGAGGCGCCGAGCAGGGCTCCAGCGCCGCGCTCCCGATCTGGCGCGCGTACATGACCTCGTACGCGCGGGAGCTGCGGCCTCCGCGGCTGGAGTTCGCGCGCCCCGCGGGGG
>JAEYZO010000147.1 GCA_023428035.1 Pseudomonadota bacterium
GGCCTCGCGCTCGCGAACGAAGTGCTCGGCGTGCGTCTCGGCCTGGGCGCGCGACGTCGTCGGGTCCCAGGGTTCCTTCACCGGGCCGCCGGTGACCCGCCAGGGCTTGAGCCCGGTGAACTGCCGCGCGCCGCCGACCATGAAGCCCCCGAGCCAGCGAGGGTCGAGCGTGAACCCCGCGTCGGAGTGAAAGTCCCGGTACGAGGGGTGGCCTGGGTAGCCCACCTCGCGCGACCACACCGCGCGGCTCGCCTCGGGGTCGCGACCGAAGACCGCGACCCCCGCGCGGGTCACCGACGGGCGCGCCAGCCCCCATCGCGGCGCCGGGGTCGCGTGCAGCAGCCCGTGGGCTTCGAGCACCGTCCACCGCACGCCCTCGCCCGCGAGCACGCGGTCGACGCCGTCGAGCCAGCCGCACTCCGGGAGCCAGAAGCCCCGCGGGTCGAGCCCCGTCGCCTCACGGAACTCACGCAGCCCCGCCCTGACCTGCGCGCGCGCCGCCGCGGGGTGATGCCGCAGCCCCGGCAGCCACGCGTGGGTGAGGGCCGTGGTGAAGAGCTCGAGCCCCGCGCCCCGGGCGAGAGAGACGAAGCCCGCGACCACGTCGCCGTCGAGCTCCACCCACAGCGCGCGCGCGGCCTCGAGCTCGGCCTCGTGCGCGTCGAGGGCGGGGCCGAAGCCCTCTCCGAGCGGCCCCTCGCGACGGACCTCTCTCAAGAGCGCGCCCACCCTGTCGGCGTAGCGCTCGAAGCGCCGACGGAGCCCCGCGTCGCGGAGCATCGCGATGAGCGGGGGAGACAGCGAGAGCGCGAGGCGAGGCGCCACCCCCTCGCGGGAGAGGCCCCGCAGCGACCCGAGGAGCGGCAGGTAGCACTCGCGCAGCGCCTCGAAGAGCCACCGCTCCTCCAGGGAGTCGTCGAGCTCCGGGTGACGCACCCACGGCAGGTGCGCGTGGAGCACGAGCGAGAGGGCGGCCTCGGTCATCGCGGGGTGCGCGACTCTAAACCGTCGAGCCCGCCCCCCGAACCGCTCACCCCGCCGGGGCGACCGATCGGGGCGCGAAGCCGCTTGACGCACCGAGGGAGTCCCTCTATCCCCGCGCACGGCCGAAGCGATGTCGACGCCTCCCTTCACGATCCTCGGCGCCGGCCTCACCGGCTTGTCCGCCGCCCACCACCTCGGCGGCGACTTCCAGGTGCTCGAGCGCCTGCCCCACGTCGGCGGCCACGCGATCACCCTCGAAGAGCGCGGCTGGCGCTTCGACCGCACCGGGCACCTCCTCCACCTGCGCGACCCCGAGATCCGCGCGTGGATGGAGCGGGTCTTCCCCGCCGCGCACCTGCGCACGGTGCACCGCCGCAGCCAGATCTGGTCGCACGGGCGCTACACCCGCTACCCCTACCAGGCCAACACCTTCGGGCTCCCCCCCGAGGTCGCGAACGAGTGCCTGCTCGGCTACCTCAAGGCGCGCTTCCCCGCCTCGCCGCACCCCACGCCGACCAACTTCGAGGAGTTCTGCCTCCAGCACTTCGGCGAGGGCTTCAGCCGGCACTTCATGATCCCGTACAACTCCCGGCTCTGGGGCGTGCACCCCCGGGAGATCACGGCGGAGTGGTGCTCGCGCTTCGTCCCCCTGCCCAAGCTCGAAGACGTCATCGCCGGGGCCGTCGGGCTCAACGACCGGGAGCTCGGCTACAACGCGAGCTTCCTCTATCCCCCGACGGGCATCCACGAGCTGCCCGAGCGCGTCGCCGAGCGCGTCTCGCCGATCCGCTTCGAGACCGCGCCGACGGCGGTCGACTGGAGGCGCCGCGAGCTGCGCTTCGCCGACGGCCACGTCGAGCCCTACCGCGCGCTCATCACCTCGGCGCCCTTGAAGTCCCTGGTGTCGCTGCTGGTCGACGCCCCCGCCGAGGTGCGCGCCGCGGCCGAGAAGCTCCGCTGCAACCACCTCTGGTACATCGACCTCGCGTCGTCGGCGCCCGCGGGCAGCGACCTGCACTGGGCCTACGTGCCCGAGGAGCGGTACCCCTTCTACCGGGTGGGGGTGTACTCGAACTTCAGCGAGCAGATGGCCCCGCCGGGCGGGTCGTCGTTCTACATCGAGCTCGCCGACCGAGCCGAGCCCGACATGGACGTCGTGGGTCCCCGGGTCGTCGAGGGCCTCGTCGAGATGGGCCTCCTGCGCTCGCCCTCCGACGTGGCCTTCATGCGGGCGCGCCGCATCGATTTCGCCTACGTGATCTTCGACCACCACTACTTCGAGAGCCTCGCCGCGATCCGCCCGTTCCTCGCCGAGAACGGGATCGTCTCCCAGGGGCGCTACGGAGCCTGGAACTACTCGAGCATGGAAGACGCCCTGATCTTCGGCCGCGACGCGGCCCGTGCAGCCCGCGAGGTCGCGCCGTGAGTGAGAAGCCCAACGGCGGCGCCCACCCGCGCATCTCCATCGTCATCCCGGTCTACAACGAGGAGTCGATCCTCCACGCCGCGGTGGTCGACCTGCGCGAGCAGCTCGCCGACTTCGGCTGGCCCTACGAGATCATCCTCGCCGAGAACGGCTCCCGCGACGGCACCGTGCCCATCGCCCGCGCCCTCAGCGAGAAGTACCACGAAGTGAACTTCTTCTCGCTGGGCGAGCCCAACTACGGCAAGGCCCTGCGCGAGGGCATCTTCCGCGCCCGGGGCGAGTTCGTCGTCTGCGACGAGATCGACCTCTGCCTCGTGGACTTCTACCGCCGCTCCCTCGAGATCCTCGAGAACAACGAGGCCGACCTGGTCATCGGCTCCAAGGTGCTCCAGGGGGCCTCCGACGAGCGGCCCCTGGTGCGCCACGCCGCGACGCTGTTCTTCAACGGGCTGCTCCGGGTGACCCTGGGCTTCCGCGGCACCGACACCCACGGCATCAAGGCCTTCCGCCGCGTGGCCCTCCTCGACATCGTGCGCGCCTGCCTCGTCGACAAAGACGTCTTCGCCAGCGAGCTCGTGATCCGCGCCGAGCGCGGCGGCGTGCGGATCCGTGAGATCCCCGTGCGCATCCTCGAGAAGCGGCCGCCGTCGATCAACCTCTTCAAGCGCGTGCCCAACGTGCTCAAGAACGTCGGCAAGCTCTTCGTCGCGATCCGCATCCGGGGTTGACCCGCCCCCGATGGTCCGGGGCTCCGCGCGACGCTCCGCGGCCCCGCTTGCGCGCGCCCTAGGCGGCTGTCACGTTGCAGCCCGAGCGGCGGAGCCGGTTGTCCCCCTCCCTCCCCCTTTCGCCTCGGCTCCGCCGCTCCCCCTTACCGTCACCGAGTGAGCGACGCGAGCTCGGCGCCGTCGCGGGGGCGGCGCGAGGGGTCGACCGAGACGCAGCGCTCCACCACCGCGCCGAGGCGCTCGTCCCGGTCGAGGCCGAGCTCCCTCGCCATCACCCCGAAGGCGAAGACGTCGTGCGTCGGAGAGGCGGCGCAGGGCCCCTGAGCCTCGGGGGCGACGTAGCCCGCGGTGCCCTCCATCGCGCGCGACGCGTGGCCCACCGCCCGCGCCAGGCCGAAGTCCGTCAGCACCGCGCGGCCGTCGGCGCGAAGGAGCACGTTGCCGGGCTTGAGGTCTCGGTGCACCCACCCCGCGGCGTGGATGTGCGCGAGGCCCAGCGCCACCTCGTGCGCCCAGCGCCTCGCCTCGCCCGGGGTCACGCCCCCTTGCGTGATCCGCGCGCGGAGCGAGCCCCCGGGGAAGTACTCCATCACGATCGCGCCCAGCGACTCGTGGAGGGCGTGCACGCGCACCACGTGGGCCGAGGCCACCGCCGCCGCGACCTGCGCCTCTCCGCGGCTGTCTGTT
>JAEYZO010000158.1 GCA_023428035.1 Pseudomonadota bacterium
CGACGGGAGCGAGGGGCTTGCCCCGCGATCAGCGCGCGGGCAGTGTCGTCGGGCACGGTCTGGCTCCGAGGGCAGTGGGGCAGATTCGCAACCACTCCGCTGCCTCAGTCAGGCCGTGCGTTCAAGCACCCCAGGAGCTCTCGACGGCCTCACGCCTGTTCAGCACTGGCGAACTTCGACGGGTAGCCGTCGTACGTTACACACCCAGTGAAGTGGTCCCCGGCGCTCCGTCGTTCGATGTGCAAGGCGGAACGGCGTGCAGAACGACTCGCCGATGCACAGCGTCACCGCGGGGCGGCTCCGTGGCGCACGGTGATACGGGAGCGTGGGAAGCCGTGTTGCCGCGAGCAACCCACTCGGTGTAGGTTGAGGGCCGCGGGGCAGTGAGTCGCCTGTACCAACGACGACACGACGACACGATGAGCGATGATTTAAAGGAGCATTTTCTAGGGTCAGAGTTCGACCGGTACATGCTGGAGCGGCTCTCCCCGGCGGGCATGTTCGGGATGGTGCGAGGGGCGGTACGCGATCCGTCGTCAACGCGCGCGAGCTTGAACGTGTTGCAGAATCCGGTGAGTCGACACGTCGTCGCACTTGCGATACTTCAGCGCGAGGCAAAGTCTATGCACTCAAGCATCGTGGGCGTAGTCAATGTCGGCGTCGCGCACGCGGACCACCACACACTGGCGGAACATTGCTGCCGAGCCATGCATGAGCAGGGGTGCTGATGCGCCGCGCGGCCGCTCTTGCGACCTTTGTCGCGCTCACCCTTTCGGCAACCGGCGCGGCAGCCCAGCACCGCCGCCGCCAACACCGCGACCGGGGCAACCAAGCATCGCCCTTGGACCCGATCGAGGCCCTCTGCGCAGACGGCGTTGAGATGCTTGATCGACAGCAGTATGCTCGCGCCGCGGCTTTCTTCGATGTCCTCTATCAGCGCACCCGGGAGCCGCGAGCACTCTACCGCCTGGGCGTCGCCGAATTAGAACTCGGTCGCTTCGTCGGCGCTGAGCTGCACGTGCGCACCGCGTTGCAGTCGGGAAACGATCCTTGGATTCGGGCACACCGCGAGGGCGTCGAGCAGGCTCTTGAGCGCGCGCAGGGTCGCGTCGGTGACCTCACGGTCACGTCGAACGCGCCCAACGCGGCGGTGACCGTGAACGGCGTCGCGACGTCGGCGTTTCCGGTGCGCGTCGCGGCTGGAGAAGCGCGCATAGTGGTGCGCGCGCCGGGCTACGAGACATACGAGGCGACTGTGATGGTGCCAGGGAACGTCGAGGAACCCTTTCACCACGAAGCCCGGATGCTGCCCACGACGGTCGCTGCGAACGCTCGGGTCACGACCGAACCGTCGTTGAATTCCGAGACTAATGCACCTCCGGCGACGACACCCTTCACACTGCCTGCACGCATGTCGGGACCCTTGCTTCCGATGGGGATCGGTCTCATGGCCGCGGGGGGCGCGGGTCTGGTCCTGGGCGTGATCGGGTTGGTACTGCGCAACGCTGCAGCGTTGGACTTCAACGCCGATTCCGCGTGCGGCGCCAACGGTGGAGCCCCGGTTGGCGGTCCGCCGTGCTCGGACCGCTACGACTCGGTGCAGACGGCCGAGGCAATGTCCGTCGCTGGTTTCGTGACGGGGGGCGTCCTCGCGGGTGTGGGGGCGGCGTTGTTTCTGGTGGCGCCCCAACAGCGAAACGTTGAGCGGGCGCGCCTTAACCCGATCGTGCGGCCCGGTTTTTCTGGCCTCTCGATCTTAGGTCGGTTCTGAGAGGCGCGATGCGACGATGGATCGCGTATGCGACGGTGGCGGGGTCGCTGGGGAGCGCGTGCGTCGAGCTACGCGAGCGACCGCTGGAGGACGTGTCATCCTCCGTGGATCAGGCGGTCGTGGACGACGCGCAAATCGGTGGAGACACGCCGTCAGCAGCGGAGGCTATAGATGCTAGCGACGCGCCGTCTCTGATGGATTCGCCGACGCTGAGTGACGCGACGGAGCCGAACGACATGCAGAACGTAGGGGACGCATTGTCCGCGCCGCTCGACTTGCCTGACGCGCAAGAAGTCGACGCACTCGATGTTGCACAGGTCGATGCCTCTGACACAGGCTCAGTTTCGGATGGCGTCGCAGACTCTGGTTTTGACGTGCCGTTCGACGACGCTTCGGACGTGCCCACAGACGTTGGCTCCGACGCGCGTGATGTGGGCACCAGCGTCGACGTCGATGCCGGTCCTCGCAGGATCACGCTAGAGCCGACGGCGTTCGCGACCCTCTTCAATTTCGACAGCAACTGGAACAACGCGCGAGCTGCGACGCTCGCGGACCACGTCAGCTCGCTCACCATGCGGGTGGCTGGATATCGATCCGTTGCGACAGAGGAAATCGTTCTAGAGCGCCTCGTCGTACATTTCCCGCCTGCAGATCCGGGCTGCGACGTTGAGGGCGCGACGCTTGAACTGAGAATGCAATTCACTGCGGCGGCCCTCTTCGCCCACGTCTACCCTCTGCCTTCGGTATCAGGCTCGGTCAGTCCCATCGAATACGGTCTTGCTCGATGGACGGCAACGCAATTGGGTCTCCCTCTGTCCGCGTATGACCCGATAGAGGGCACGCCCAGACCGAGAGAGTATCTGTACTCCATCTCAGTCCGCGCCGAAGAGGTCGCTGATTGGCATGTGCCTATCGTATTTGGCGCTCGTAGTGGGCAGGATGTGCGAGACGCGCCCCCATCAACCTCTATTACGTCAGAAGAAGAATTTGCCTTCCTGCCAAGCTTCTCTCGCCTCGTCATTACTTGTCATTGAGAGGCGACATCCGCGACGAGGAGTGTCTGACCGTGACCGCCCATCCCGTCGCGAGCGTGACCTACGCGTTCCCAGCGGGCTGACCCTCCACCCGCAGCGCGTCCATCAGCGCGAGGGTGAGTCGCTTGCGCGCGAGCGGCCCTGTCTCCGCGCCCGGCCCCGTGCACGCCGGGCAACCCTCGTCGCAGGCGCAGCCCTCCACCAGCGCGCGGGTGCGCGACCACAGCTCCTCGCGCCGCTCGTACACCCGCTCCGACAGCCCCGCCCCACCAGGGAACCCATCGAACACGAAGAGCGTCGGCTGCCCCCCGCGCGCGCCGTCCCTCGCGGGGAGCTCTCCATCGCGCGACCCGCCGAGCGTGGCGTCGAGGTCCTGCGCGCCGCACATCAGCGCGAGGCTCGCCACGGCCCGCAGCGCGTGCCCTATCCCTCGCAGCGCCTCGTAGCACCGCGCGCGCCCCGCCTTCACCGGGTCGGCCCCCGCGTCGTCGTCGACCTCGAGCGCGCCCAGCGCGGCCATCGCCGTCACGGGGATCACCCACCACGCGCCCACGGTGTCCATCTCCGACGGCGGCAGGTCCAGCTCACCGTTGCCCAGCGCCTCGTGCGTGTGGAACCTCACCCGGCGAAAGCCCGTCACCCGCGTCGTCACCGTCACCTCGCCGAAGGCACACCCGACGTCATTTTCGTCTTCGGGCGCTGACTCCTCGGCGACCTCGACCACGGCCACGTCGGTGCGCGTCACCGGCTCGGTGAACCAGTCCGCGTCGGAGGGGCGCACGAAGGCCCGACCCGCGTCGAGGTCGAGCCGCTCGACGCGCCACGGCGAGCCCTCGTGCTGATAGATCGCGCCCGGGTGCAGGTGCAGGAGCGCGCTCCGTCGATCGAGCGACGCGAGGGTCTCGTCGCGGTCGAGGTCCACCACGGCGACGTCCTCCCAGCTCGCGCTGCGCAGCGAGACTCCCTGCGCGGGGTAGCTCCCGCCCACCCAGTGCCAGCGGCCCTTCGAGCGCTGCACGTCCTTCTGCTCCGCGAGCCAGGTGAGGGCGTCCTCCGTCGCGGGCGCGTCGAGGCCCCCGTAGCGCTCGCCTTCGTCGAAGGGCAGCTCGAAGGCCGCGCAGCGCAGGTGCTGCACCAGCACCGCCACGTTGTCGGGGTCGACCCGCGCTTCTTCCACGCCCGCAGACAACAACCACTCGGGGTTGCGCGCCACGAACTGGTCCACCGGAGACGGGCCCGCGACGAG
>JAEYZO010000209.1 GCA_023428035.1 Pseudomonadota bacterium
GCGACGTCGCGGCCGTCGCTGAAGCGCCTTCCGTCTCGGGCGCGTCGCGGCCATGATGCCGCGGTGCGCGCTCGACTCGCCCTCGCCGCCGTCGCTCTCCTCGGTTGCGTACACGGCGCGTCGCACCACGACCGCCGCATCGGCGCCCGCGACGGCGCCCGCCCTGAGCGCTGCGGCGACCCGCCGATCTTCAACGACCGAGGCCCCAACCGACCGCGGGAGTCCCTGGCGGTGGTCACCGCCGAGTGCGACCGCGACCGCGAGGCCCAGTGCCGCGCGGAGCTCCGCCGGGGTACCTGTGAGGCCAACGCCGACGCCCTCGTCGAGGTGAGCAACCAGGTGCTCCGCGGTGGTGTACGGCGAATGGTCGGCGTCGCGGTGCAGTGGCGCGGCGACGGCTGATCACCTCGCCGCGGTGCGGCGCGCGGCGTGGCCCACGAAGAAGGGGCCCATCTTCTCCATGAACTCCGCCGTCTGCCGCGTGCGACGCATCGCCTGCACGACGTGCGAGAGCGGCTGGAGCCTCGGGCCCACGAGCCCCACCACGAACTCGTTGTCGTTCGCGTCGAGGCCGTGGCAGGCGAGGCGGATGTCGTGCGCGAGGTCGGCCTCGCCGTAGGCCCGGCCGATCTGCCCGTGCTCGCGGAGGATCGCCCCCTGCTCGCGGCCCTCGAGGCGGTTGAAGGCCCCGACGCGACGGAGCGGGTACCACACGGCCCAGTCCCAGCCCGCGTGGAGGGCGGTCTCGACGGGGCGGCGCAGGAGCCAGAACTCCAGGTCGCTCTCGTAGCCCGTGCTGTAGGTGCGGCCGAGCATCGAGAGCTCCGGCCGCGGGCGCAGGCCCTCGACGGCGTTCACCGCGGGGCGCACGACGGAGACGAAGTGCGACGGGTCTTCGCTCCAGGTGAGGAGCCCGACGCCGCGGGGGTGGTTCACGTCTTCGTAGACCACCGAGGCGATGCCCCGGGCCTGGAGCCCGTCGGCCAGTGCGTGGGCGTCGCCCTCGAAGGCCAGGAGCTGCATGAACAGCCTGCGGTCCATCACCTGCTCGACGCCGTCGCGGGTGGCGCCGCGCTCGCGGACGTCGACGGGCGCGTCGGGGCTCGGGGCTCCTGTGTGGCTCATGGCCGGTGTTCTCCCATAGGCCCGCGGTGAGATTCCAGCCCCGGCGTTGACACCCGGGCGACGCCGTTCGACAACGCGCCGCGATGTCGCCCCCGCCCCGAGGGCCGCGCTAAGGTCAAGGTCCAGAGCGATGAGAGCCGACGCGGCGACGAGGCACCTCTCCGACGAGGTGCGCGAGAAATATCGCACCGGCCTCGTGCGCTTCTCCAGCGCCACCGGGACCCTCTACGAAGGACGCGACCCCGCCACGGGGCGCACGGTGATCGTCAAGGCCGTCGACGCCGCGGCCTTCACCTCTCCCACCGACCGCCAGCGCGTGCGGCGCGAGCTCCAGAAGCTCTCGCAGCTCCGTCACCCGAACCTCTCCAACGTGATCGAGCACGGCGAGGCGGCTGAGGTCACCTGGGTCGCGCGGGAGTTCGTCTCGGGCGAGACCCTCCACGAGCGCATCGCGTCGCGGGGGCGGCTCTCCGCCCCCGAGGTGGCCTGGCTGGGCGCGCGGCTCGCGGCGGCGCTTGGCGAGCTGCACAAGGCCGGGGTGCTCCACCGCGACCTGCGGCCGGGGCACGTCATCCTCGGCACCGACGGCAACGTGTCGCTCATCGACCCGGCGATGCCCCGGAGCTTCACCGCCCCCGACGGCCGGCTCCTCGGGGGCACGCCCGGCTACATCGCGCCCGAGGTGCTCCTCGGGAAGATCATCTCGTTCCGCTCGGACCTCTACGGCCTCGGCGCGGTGCTCTACGAGGCCCTCGCGGGGGTGCCGCCCTTCCTCGGGATCGACCCCGCGCGGGTGGTGCACATGCAGGTCGAGGCCGACCCCGAGCCCCTCGACGGCGCGGTGCCCTCGGGCCTCTCCCGGCTGATCGGCACGCTCCTCGCGCGCGACCCGAGGGACCGCCCCTTCGCCGCCGCGATGGTCGAGAAGCAGCTCACGCCCTTCATGGGCTCCGAGCCCGCGCCCTCGGTCTCGTCGGGCTCCGCCACCGACGTCTCTCCCATGGGAGAGGCTCCCTACGACGACGAGTTCAGCGTCGAGCCCAGCGAGCGCACCGTGGTCACCGCGTCGTGGGACGACGCCGTCTCCGACGCGCTCCCGACCACCATCGGCCCCGCGCTCACGCCGCCGCCCTACGGGGTCGACCGGAGCGCCCCGATCGCGCGGGGAGGGCCCAAGGCCACGCTCCTCGGCGTGGCGCCCGACGCCGACGAGGTCGCGCAGTACGAGTCCTCCGCGCCGCGCCCGCGCGCCGTCTCGGGGAACGTCCCCCTCCCGGTGAACTCCACCGAGCCCGAGGGGCTCGACTACGACGACGTCCTCGACACGAACCAGAACGAGGCCTCGCGGGTCTTCGGCGTGCCCGACGCCTCGGCCGACGGCAGCGCCGTACCGCCGCTCCCCGAGTCGGTCGCCCAGCAGGTGCTCGCGGGCCAGATGCTCCACGAGCCCGCGCCCCAGGCCCCCTCACAGCCGCCGTGGCCCCAGGCCGACCCGTCACGCCGCGGCAGCGCCCCGCGCCCCGCCGCGTCCACCGTCGAGGGGAGCCTCCCTCCACCGCAGCACCCGGGTCCGATGGGCCCGCCGCAGGGCCCCTACGGCCCGCCGCCCGGCTATCCCCAGCACCCTCAGGAGCCCAGCTTCGACGCGCCCCCCATCGAGCGCACCGTCGCCTTCGACGCGGGCTCCGCGCCGCCTGGCGCGTGGGGGCCCCAGCAGGGCCCCGGCTCGCAACCGCAGTGGGGGATGCCCCCGCAAGGGCCGCCCGGCGCGTGGGGGCCGCAGCCGGGTCAGGTGCCCTACGGCGCGCCGCCTCCGTCGATGGGGGGCGCGTACCCGACGGGCCAACCCACGATGGCGCCGCCCGCGCCCGCGAAGTCGTCGCGGGGCCCCTGGGTGATCGTGCTCGTGGGGGTGGTGCTCGTCGCGGGCGTAGGC
>JAEYZO010000225.1 GCA_023428035.1 Pseudomonadota bacterium
TGGCGGTGGTGCGCGGCGACGGCGCGGGGGCGGGCGAGCGCGAGGCCGCGCGCAGGGCGGTGGGCGACGGGGCCTTCGTGACCGCCGACGGGGGCGACCTCGACGCGCTGGTCACGGCGATGGAGAAACAGGGCATCATCGCGGCGCGCTGATGCTGACCTTCTCCGACGACCCCCGCGTGGCCGAGCAGCAGATGCAGGCCGTGATCTGGTACCTCACCGCCGTCGGGCACATCGACGGCGAGTTCGACGAGAGCGAGCGGGAGTACGTGCGCGACCACGTCGAGCAGCTCGTGTCGAGGCGCGTCGACGCGGCGCTGTCGCACGACGCCGCCCTCGCCGCCGAGGTGCGCGCCCAGTGGACGCAGCACTTTCACGAGGTCGCCGACGCCATCGCCGCCGAGGTGGGGAGCTACTTCACCGAGAGCGTCGCCGAGGGCGAAGACACCGCGCAGTTCGTCGCCGCGCGCTTGAAGCTCCGGTGCTTCGAGCTCTTCAAGGGCTTCGACGAGGGCGGCAGGAAGAAGCTCCTCGCGGCGGCCGAGGCGGTGATCATGGCCGACGGGGTCGTACACCCCGCCGAGGCGCAGTTCCGCGACGAGCTCCGGGCGCTCCTCGACGCGCCCGAGGAGGTCGACCTCATCGACGACGTCCACGTCGAGGCCGTGGGATCGACGGTGATCGAGGCCGCGCGGCCCCTCGCGCCGAAGGTCGACGACCACCCCTTCCTCGCGGCGCTGGAGCGGCACTGGGCCGACGACGCCGAGACCTTCCGCTCGCAGGCCGCCGACGACCTCGGGCTCATCGAGCGCACCATGACCCGCCTCGACGAGCAGCGCGCCCTGGGCGCGGGCAAGCTCGCGGGCAAGCTCAGCTTCGACGAGGTCGAGGCCCCCGAGCCCTTCCTCGACGGCCACATCTACGTGTGGAAGCCCCCGCCCGACAAGGAGGTCGAGCTCCTGGTCATCGGCGACCTGCACGGCTGCTACTCGTGCCTGAAGGCCGCGCTCCTGCAGGCCGACTTCTTCGCCAAGGTGCAGGCCCACCACGACGACCCCGAGCACGCGCCGGCGATGAAGCTCGTGCTCCTCGGCGACTACATCGACCGCGGGAGGTTCTCGTACAACGGTGTGCTCCGCGCCGCGATGCGGCTCTTCCTCGCGGTGCCCGACTCGGTGTTCCTCCTGCGCGGCAACCACGAGTACTACGTCGAGCTCAACGGGCGGGTGCTCGCCCCGGTGCGCCCCGCCGAGGCCATGACCTCGATCCAGCGCATCGCCCCGAAGGAGGTCTTCGCGGCCTACATGAAGCTCTTCGAGGCCCTGCCCACCAGCCTCGTGTTCGACCGCACCCTCTTCGTGCACGCGGGCATCCCCCGCGACGAGCTCATCCACGATCGGGTGAAGAGCCTCGGCGACCTCAACGACCCCGACGTGCGCTTCCAGATGCTCTGGAGCGACCCCAGCCAGGCCGACTACGTACCCGCCGACCTGCAGAACGCCAACGCGCGCTTCCCCTTCGGGCGCAAGCAGTTCCAGGGCTTCATGGGGCGGCTCGGGCTCACCACCATGGTCCGCGGGCACGAGCGCGTGGTCGAGGGCTTCCGCGCCGTCTACGACGACCCCGACGCGATGCTCCTCTCGCTCTTCTCCGCAGGCGGAAAGACCAACGAAGACCTCCCCGCGGAGAGCAACTACCGCGAGGTCACCCCCATGGCGCTCACCGTGCGCCACAGGGCCGGCGTGAGCGAGGTCACCCCCTTCGTGATCGACTACGCCCGCTTCAACGACCCCCGCTACAACCGCTTCTTCACCGAGCGGCTCTCGACCTGAGACACCCGCGCCGCGGCGCGCGCGCAGCCCCCGCCAGACCGCGAGTTGACGGGCGCTGAACCCCGCGGTGTATCTACGCCCCCACTGGTTCCCTTACCGGAGGTCTCCCCCGCTGTGCGTCGTCCATCCACCCTGCGCCGACTCGGCGCCGCCCTCGCCCTCGCCGCGACCCTCTGCCTCGCCCCCGCGGCCCACGCCACCGTCGTCATCGAGAGCCCCAGGGCCGAGTTGGTAGACCGCTCGCAGCTCATCGTGCGCGCCACCGTCGCGGGCGCCACCAGCCGCTGGAACGAAGACGGATCGCAGATCATCACCCTCACCACCCTCCGGGTGACCGAGTACGTGAAGGGCGCCGGGCCCGCGACGCTCACCCTGCGCCAGCTCGGCGGCCAGGTCGGCGACGTCGCCTCGCGCGTCACCGGCGACGCCCGCTTCGAGAGCGGTCAGGAGGTCTTCCTCTTCCTCCGCCAGGGCGACGGGGTGGTCTACCTCACCGCCCTCGCGCAGGCCGCGTACTACGTGCAGCGCCAGGGCGGAGAGGTGATGGTCGCCCGCGACCTCCACGGCCTGAGCTTCGCCCGCGTGGCCGGCGAGCGCATGGAGATCGTCCCCCCCCCCGAACGACCCCGCCGAGACCCTCACCCACCTGCGCGACGACGTGCTGCGCCTCATGGGAGGCGCCCGGTGAAGCTCGCCCTCCCCCTCTCCCTCGCCGCGTTGAGCCTGGCCTTCGCCTCCACCGCGGGCGCCTACACCTTCAACGAGGCCCGCTGGTCGACCTCGGCCTTCCCCGTGCCCTACCGCATCAACCCGGGCACCGCCCCGAGCTCCATCGGCCCGTCGGGCGCGACCAGCACCATCAACCAGGGCTTCGCCGCGTGGATGGCCCCGGCCTGCACCCGCTGGCGCACCACCAACGCGGGCACCACCTCGCTCACCCGCGCCCGCGCGGGCGACCGCGAGAACTCGCTCCTCTGGATCTCGGGCTCCTGGCCCTCGGAGCTCGGCCCCAGCGACCGCGTCATCGGCGTGACCACCCCGGTCTACAACCCCTCGACGCGCCTGGTCATCGACGCCGACATCCAGTTCAACAACGTGGGCTTCTCGTGGAGCCTCACCGGCGCCCGCGGCACCGTCGACACGCTCTCCATCGCCACGCACGAGGAGGGTCACTTCCTCGGCCTCGACCACTCGGCCACCAGCGCCGCGGTGATGTTCGCGTCGTACCCCGGCGGCATCAAGCGCGACCTCCACGGCGACGACATCGCCGGCGTGTGCGCGCTCTACCCCTCGGGGGTGTCCATCCCCGACGCGGGCGTGGTCGACGCGGGGTCGACCAGCGACCCCTGCAACCGCTACACGTCGTGCTCCGGCTGCACGCCGGTGAACGGCTGCGGCTGGTGCAGCGCGAGCAACCGCTGCGTGAGCAGCACCTCGTCGGGGCCCATCGCGGGGTCGTGCTCGGGCGGCTTCCGCTGGCTGCCGTCGGAGTGCAGCTCCACCCCGGTCGACGCGGGCACCAGCACCGACCCCTGCGCGCGCTTCACGGGCGGCGGCTGCAACGAGTGCACGCTCTACGAGGGCTGCGGCTGGTGCCCCGGGCAGAACCGCTGCCTCTCGGGCACGCGCTCGGGCCCCGGCGGGGGCGCCTGCTCGGGCTGGGCGTGGTTCCAGACCGAGTGCCGCTTCGTCGACGCGGGCGCCCCCGCGACCGACAGCGGCCCGCCAGTGACCAGCGCCTTCGGCGAGCCCTGCACCGCGGCGAGCCCCTGCTCCACCGGCGGCATTTGCGTGCGGATGTCGACCTCGACCCCGGCCTTCTGCACCCGCGGCTGCGCCGACGACTGCACCTGCCCCCGCGGGTACTCCTGCGCGGGCCGCATCAGCACCGGGCAGACCGTGTGCGTGCAGGGCACCAACCGCTGCGTCGAAGACACCGGCACCACCGCCCCCGTCGACGTGGTGGTGGCGCGAGACTCCGGCGTGGTCGTCCGCGACTCGGGCACGCCCGTGGTGAACGACGCGGGCACCCCGAGCCTCGACGCGGGCACCATGGGCGGCTCCGACGCCGGGATGACCATGAAGACCCAGCCCGACACGGGCGCGCCCTCCGCCGACACCGACGCTGGTGACGGGGTGGTCTACGAGGCCATCCCCGCCCCCGGCTGCGGCTGCCGCACGGGCTCGACCCCCGCCTCGGGCCGCGCGGGCTCGCTCCTGGCGCTCGCCGCCGTGGGCCTCGCGCTCTCCTCCCGCCGCCGCCGCCGCTGACGCTCTCCCCATCCCCCTCGCGGGCGCTTCACTTCGACGGCGCCCGCGGTCTATAAACC
>JAEYZO010000287.1 GCA_023428035.1 Pseudomonadota bacterium
GCGCAGAGGGCCCTGCGGCGTGCTCGACGGGCAGGGGTCGGTCTGCGCGCCTGTGACCGGGCAGGCGCCGCAGTCGGAGGCGCAGTTGCCGCAGGTCTCGGGCGCCGTGCAGGTGCCGTCGCCGCAGCGAGGCATCGGGACGTCGACCGGCGGAGGCGGGCAGCGAGAGAGGCAGGCGGCGCGGCACGACTCGCAGGTCTCGCCGGGGTCGCAGGTGCCATCACCGCAGCGAGGCATCGGGACGTCGACCGGCGGAGGCGGACACGTCGACGCGCAGTCGGCGCGGCACGACTCGCAGGTCTCGCCGGGGTCGCAGGCGCCGTCGCCGCAGCGCGGGGTCGGGGGGGTGCCCGAGTCCATCTCGCCCGCGTCGACGGCGGTGGAGACGTCGGGCGTCGCGGAGCCGATGTCCTTCGTCGCGGAGGGGCCGTCGGTGGCCACGGCGGAGTCGACGGGCGGGTTCGCGGCGTCGGCGCCGCCGCCCGCGTCGGTGGGTGTGCTGGTCCCGCCCGACGCCCGCGGTGAGCCACAGGCCGCGAGGTAGAGGGAGCCGAGGAGGACGAAGAAGACGCTCGAGTGCTTGTTCATGGTGAGGTGCGCCGCGACGCCGCGCGGGGCGCCCTCATGCCGATGAATCCGCCGTTGTGTCAACAGCGCGACAAGAGGTTCGCGGCCCGACGCGGGTCACTCCGAGGCGTTCGCGGCGGGGGCGTTGGGGAGCCGGTGGTTCACGTCGCGGCAGCGGGTGAGGTCGGCGCAGGGCTGCAGGTCGCGCACGTACACCCCGTCGATCTCCACCGCGCGCTCGGGGTGCACGTTGCGGATGCGCACGTAGCGGGCGGCGCGCATCGGCTGACCGCCGACGCGCACGTGGCCGATGGCCCAGCGGTGGGCGGCGCCGTGGCCGACGACGGCCCACTGCGCCGCGGTGTTCGGGTGGTCGTAGGCGACGTCGACCTCGTAGTCGACCGAGCCGCGGTTGTCTTCGTGCACCTCGACCTCGAAGTCGAACTCCGAGGTGGAGCTGTTCACGGAGCGGAACTGCGTCCCCTCGGGGGCCTCGAGGGTGAGCGTGTCGTTGGGCCCGAGGCGAAAGTGCCGGCCGTCGCGCGCGCCGAGCTGTCCGCGGAGGTCCGCGATGGCCCGCCCCCCCACGTGCGCGTAGTGAAAGTGCAGCGCGTGAGGGAACTCCTGAGAGTGCGCCGCGGTCATGTCGCGCTCGTCCGTGGTCGCCGGCGAGGGCGCGGGCTGCGCGAGCGGGGGCTTGTCAGGCTCGACCGCGGCCGGCGCTGGCGTAGGCGTAGCGGCGCTCGGCGCGCTTCGCTTCGAGCTCCCGAGGATGTACGCGCCCATGCCGACGCCCGCGAGTAGCAGCACCACGATCACGCCGCCGAGCACCAGGGTGAGGTTGCGCGACGGGGCGTGGGGCGGCGCGTGCGGCTGGACGGGGGGGATCATCGACACCGTCGGGCTGTGCCCGTACGGCGGGCTCGACCCGCGGAGCGCCTGACCGCAACCGGCGCAGAACGACGCGTGTGGGAGGTTCATCGCCCCGCACCCCTGACACTGCATGGGGGCGGAGTACCGCGGGGTCGGGGGCTTTGTCGAGCGCCCCTGCCCCGCGCCGAGGCGTCAGTGCCGCGCGAAGGGGTAGTCGCTCCAGTCGACCCGCAGGAGCGGCTCCAGCCACGGGCACGTCGCAAGGACCTCGCGCGCCATCGCCTGCGCCACCTTGCGGTAGGCCTCGTGCCCCTGACGCGCCGAGCGCAGCTCGACGAGGTGAAAGAGCTCGCGGAGGTTCATCGACGCCAGCCACCGCACGCGGAACGCGAGGGGCACCGCGTACTGCGCCTCCCAGGGGTGCTCGCGGTAGATCGCGTGGTGGGCCTCCTGGGCGGCGACCAGGGCCTCGCGCACCGCGGGCCCCACGCCCAGCTCGTCGAGCTCCGGCGAGAGCCACCAGCCCTCCTCGGTGCCGAGGAGCGGCGTCGTCGACGAGAGGAGGCGGTGCCGCTGCAGGTCCCTCCACGCGCCGTAGTCGCAGCAGAGCTCGAAGCGGAGCTGCACCTGCTCCAGCGCGCGCAGCGGCTGGTCGTGGCGGCCGCGGTCGGCGAGGTAGGCCTTCACGAGCTCCTCGCTGTGGTTGAGGTCGTGCGCGAGGCGCCAGGCCTCGTCCCACCGGCCGCCGAAGCGCTCCATGCGGATCGACGCGCCTAGGGTCCTCAGCGGGTCGTGGGTGAAGTCCACGAGCTTCGCGAGGGCGTGCTGGTCGTCCGACGCGACGGAGTGGAGGTGCCCGTGCGCGCGCCGCACCCGCTCGTCGGCCCCCACCCGGTGCGCCGACGGCGAGGTGTACTTCAAGAGGGTCGGGACGATGTGCGAGGCCTCGTCCTTCATCGCCCCGCCCAAGCGGCGCACCTCGAGGAGCGGCGACCCGAGGAGCTTTCCGACGTGGTGCTCCAGCGCGCGGGCGTTGATCGTGACGCCCACGTTCGTCGGCACCCCCGCGGGCAGGAGCCCCCGGAGCAGGTCGCAGGCGTGCGCGCGCAGGGCGGCCGAGTGCGCCTTGGCGTTCATCCCGTCGAGCGCGGGGTGGCGGTGCGCGAGGCTCGCCTCGACCTCGTCGGCGAGCGCGCCGTAGAGCGCGAGGAGCCTGCGCGAGGAGGTCTCGTACACGGCCTGCAGCGCGCGCGGCAGCCCGATGTCGGTGACCAGCGTGCCCTCGTCGAAGCGCACGTAGCGCGTCGACTTCTCGGTGTAGGCCGCCAGGCGCGCGTCTTCGAGGGCCTTGGCGGCGATGATCGAGCAGCGCTCGACGGCGAGGTGCACCACCGCGTGCTCGGCCACCGACGCGTGGCCGTAGCCCACCACCCACTTCTCGTGAAAGGCCCGGGCCTTCTCGCGCGCGACGGCGAGGTCGGGCTCGCCCCCCGCGGAGCCGTCGGCGACGGCGAGGTCCTGGTCGGCGATGAGCTTGCGGAGGTTCGCGCGCAGGTCGTCGCGCGAGCGGGAGTAGTAGGCGAAGAGCACCGCGATGACCTCCTCGGGGAGGTCGCGCAGCGCGAAGACGTCTCGGTCGGTGTTGGTGACGTAGCGCGCGAGGGGGTCGTCCATGAGGGGGCCGAGGGTACTCCCCGCGGGCCCCCCGGGTGAAGCCGCGCGCTCAGCGCATGAGGAGGTCGACGCCCTCGCTGTTTCGGAGCGGGCGCGAGCGCTTCGTCAGCACCTCGCAGCCGGTGCGGGTCACGAGCAGCGTGTGCTCGAACTGCGCGCTGAGCTTTCGGTCGCGGGTGCGCACGGTCCATTTGTCCTTCGGGTCGACGTCGACCTCCCAGGTGCCGAGGTTGATCATCGGCTCGATGGTGAAGGTCACCCCCGCGCGCATGCGCTCGTTGGGCGCGCCGCGCGGCAGGCGGTAGTGCGCCACCTGCGGGGCGGTGTGGAACTTTCGCCCGATGCCATGGCCCACGAAATCGCGCACCACCGAGCAGCCCTTCTTGTGCGCGAACTCCTCGATGGCGGCGCCGATGTCTCCGATGCGCGCGCCCTCGCGCACCACCGAGATGCCGATGTCGAGGGCCTGCCGCGCGGTCTCGGTGACCAGCAGGGCCTCGGGAGAGGGGTCGCCGACGTAGAAGGTCGCCGAGGTGTCGCCGTGAAAGTCCTTGTAGAAGGTGGTGACGTCGACGTTGACGATGTCGCCGGGGCGGAGCCGCTGGGGCCCCGGGATGCCGTGGCAGACCACCTCGTTCACGCTGGTGCACACCGACTTCGGGAAGCCGTGGTAGTTCAGCGGCGAGGGCCGCGCCCCCCGGCGGATCGTGTCTTCGTGCACGAGGGTGTTGATGTCCTCGGTGGTCATCCCCACGGCGAGGCGGTCGCCCACGAGCAGCAGCGTCTCGGCGGCCATCGCGCAGGCCTCGCGCATCTGGTCGATCTCCCGCGCGGATTTGATCTCGATGACGCCCGACACGCTCTCCGTCTCCCTGCCGCCCCCGACGCGAGGGCGCCGCACGCTATAGAGCCCTCGGCCGCGCTGTCAAAGCCCGTCGCCGGCGCGAGGCCGCTCAGCCCCCCGCCCAGTCGATGCAGTCCTGGTCGGTGTGCAGGTCGTTCACCGGCAGGTCGAGGATGAGCGAGCGGACGTGCATCCGCGCGCCGTTGGGCACGCTCTCGCAGCGGCCGTCGGTGTAGGTGCGCACCTCCCTCGCCCGCAGGTCGCGGATCTCGACGCGCATCCGGGTGCCGATCGGGTTGGTGCGCTGGAGCTGGTGGAAGATCATCCGGCCCGAGTAGGCGAGGTAGTCGCGCTCGTAGCGCCACGAGGGCTCGGTCTGGATGCCCGAGATGGTCGAGAGGAAGAAGGGCCGCGCCCGACCGCGGTAGTCGGCGAAGTCGATGGTGTCGCCCGTGGCGGGGCCGCCGTTGTTCAAGAAGTCGTAGAAGCGCACCGCGACCATGCGGTCCTTGATGTCCTCGATGAAGACGAAGAGGGAGCCGTCTTCGCGGCGGTAGCACTGCATCGACCAGTTGAAGCGGATGGTGTCGAGCTCGATCGTCGGACCGGTCGTGGTCGCGGGCACCGGCTCGAAGCAGATCCCGGGGGGGTACGTCCGGCCCGCGTCGACGGGGGCGCCGGTGTCCGCGGGGCC
>JAEYZO010000296.1 GCA_023428035.1 Pseudomonadota bacterium
GGTCGCTTCTGGATCGGAGACCCCGGAGACCTCGACGCCCGCGGCGCGGGGCTGCGAGCGTTCACCCTCGACGGCGACCCGATCACCGCCGAGCCGCTGTCGGTCGGGCCCGGAATGCGCCCCTACGACCTCGCGGTCGCGCCGTAGCGCCTCACGGGTGGTTGGCGTTGAGCTCGGTGATGTGGAGCTGGCCGCGCACCTGCTGGTCGGCGCGGTAGGAGCCGATCCAGACGTCGTACTGGCCGGGGGGCGCGTTGTTGATGTCGACGGTGGGGTTGGTGCCGCCGTAGGAGTCGTCGTTGCAGACCCAGCGGCTGTTCGCGGTGTTCACGAGCAGGGTCGTGTCGCCCTGACCCGTGACGTAGAGCCGCAGGTGCGACGACTGCCCGGTGAGGTTGATGATGTAGTCGGGCTGGCGGGTGACGAAGCCGACGCAGCCCGCGCCGAGGGAGAGCGTGCGCGCATCGATGTTGCCGCCGGAGATCACGTTCACGTTCACCGGGTCGGGCACGAAGCCCGGGCTGAGCGACCGTCGACCGAAGTTGGCGCGGTTGCCGCCGATGGCGAGCCCGCTCTGCGCGACCACCTGGCTGCCGTAGCCAGAGACCGCGAGCGCGCCCATGAGGCCGACCACGCTGAGCACCTTGCTGTTCATCACGAGTTCCTTTGAGAGGGTTGAACGACGCGCGTCGCGAGCCCGTAGGTCGCGGAGGGGCGCGCGGCGACCTTACGTAGCCCTGACCGAGAGATTCATCCTCGATGATCACTCTTCGAGGTTGAGCTGGATGCCGAGGGCGGTCGCGACCTCGACGATGGTGTTGCGCTGCGCGCGGAGCGCGGCGATGGCGCGGGCGATGGCCACGCGACCCGGCGCGGAGTCGTCGCCGAGGATCGCCTGGTCGAAGGGCGCGGGGATCGCCCGCAGCGCGTCGATGCTGGCCTGGAGCTGCTGGGTCATGCGCGCGTTGAGCGCGGGGTCGCGCGCCTGCACGAGGTCGTCGATGCCGGGCCCGTCCATCGCGCCGTAGCGGCCGAGGTAGACGTTCTGGATGCCCACGGCGTTGGCGATGAGGTCGTTGTGGGTGTTGTCGCTGAAGCAGGAGTGCTCGTCCTCCTGGTCGCGCTCCTCGTACGCGACGGTCATGCGCTCGCCCGCGAGCTCGGCGCCCGAGAGCGAGCCCATGCCGACGAGCATCCGGCGCAGGGCCACGTTGGGGTCGGCGCCGAAGCTCGCCGCGTAGTTGGTGGTGCTGCTCGGCAGCCACGCGTCGCGCACCGACGTGAGGTCGGCGAGGAGCTGCTCGGTCACCAGTCGGAGGTGCTGCCGACGGCGCTCCTGGTTCGCCGCGGTGCCGCCCGTGGTGAGGAAGTCGGTGTGCGGCCGCGCGCCCGGGCCCATGGCGTTCGTGTCCTGCCCCCACAGCAGGAACTCGATCGCGTGCCAGCCGGTCGCGACGTTCTCTTCGCCGCCGCGCTCGTTGGCCATCGTGAGCGCGTCGCGGGTCAGCGTGGGCGTGCCCGTGAGGTCGTTGATGATCCCGCTCATCGGCATGCCCGCGACGTAGTCGACGTAGCCCTCGTCCATCGGCCACGCGTTGATCTGGCCTTCGAGGCCCGTGGTCTCGTCGTCGATGGGGCCGCCGTCTCACCCGACACGACCAGACGACCGCACCCGGGAGAGCAAAGTTGAAGCTCACTCTCACAATCAATATTGAAGATCAACCCCCTTCGCGCCCTCGGGGTCAGCGCAGGCTCGCGGCGAGCTCGCTCCAGCCCTGGGAGTCCCAGGCGCCGTCGATTCGCTCGCCGAAGATGAGGGCGAGGTTCTCTCCCGCGGCGTCGTAGAGCTCGACGCTGGTGACGGTCTTGCCGTGCGAGGGCTTCTTCACCCGCCACGCGCGGGCGATGGTGGGCGCGTGCGCGTGCAGGTTGAAGTCCGGGTCGAGCACGTTGACCCAGTCGCCGAGCACCTTCACCCGACGCGGCACGCCCTTGCGGATCTGGATCATCCCGGGGCTGCCGACGAAGACCATGATCGAGACCTCGCGCGCGCTGGCGGTCTCGAGGAGCGTCTGGAGCACGCCGCCCGCGAGGGGCTCGGCGCGCTCGGTGCCCGCGAGGCGCAGGGCCTGCTCTCGCGCGACGCCGAAGCGCCGAAGGAGGCCGAAGAACTCGTGCGTGTCGGTGAGCGCGTCCCACCCCGCGGTGAGGCCGGCGACGTCGACCTCGGCGTCGGGCTTCTCGGGCGCGGGCTTCGCCGCGGGCTCGACCGTGAGGGCCTCTCCCTCGGGGCGGCGGTGCGTCTCGACCAGAGCGTCGAAGGCCGCGACGTCTCCCCCCTCGCGCAGGAAGACCTTGTGCACCGCGGTGCCCTGCGCGTTGAAGAACTGGAGGCTCCGCCTCGCCTCGCCGCGCACCGTCTCGTTCAGCGCGAAGCCCGAGCTCCACCCGCGCAGGAACACCCTGAGGTCGATGGGGTGCCCCACCACCTGCCCCATCGCCATCGAGCGGTTGATCTCGACCGACTCGTAGCGACCGATCACCTCGCTCACGACGCCCTCGTTGCGCGTGAGGGCCATCACCTCTCCGAGCGTCGGGATCGCCTCGAGGATCGTCGCCCAGTCGTCTCCCACGCGGACCACGCCGGGCGTGCACGCGACCAGCTCGGCCTCGCTCACGCCCAGGGTCTTCGCCGCGTCGCGCGCCCTCACGCCCGCCTCGCGGGACTTCAGCTCAGTCCAGCGCGCCCACAGCGAGGTCGGCGCGCGCGTCTCGATCGTCTCCATCGTTCATGCTCCTTGGTGGCTCGCCCGCTTCGACGGGCTCGACCGTGCAGCCGGGTCGCCCCGGGGTCCCCATGCGTTGAAGCGCCGTGCCGTAGGCCGCGCTCAGCGCTTCATCAGTGAGGGTGTCGACCACGGGCCCCGCGGCGACGACCCTCCCCTCGCTCATCAGCGCCGCCGCGTCGGCGTAGCGCAGCGCGAGCGGCAGCTCGTGGATCACCGCCACCACCGTCGCGCCCTCCTCCGCGAGCGAGCGCAGCGTCGAGAGGAGCCTCGCCTGCTGCGCCACGTCGAGGTGCGCCGTGGGCTCGTCGAGCAAGAGGCATGGCGACGTCGCCCCGTCGACCTGCGCGAGCGCTCGCGCGAGGAACACCCGCTGCTGCTCTCCGCCCGAGAGGGTCGACACGATCCGCTCCGCGAAGTCCGAGGCGCCCGCCCGCGCGAGGCTCCGCTCCGCCGCGCGCAGGCCCGAGGGCGCCGCCCCGTCTCCGTGCGGCGTGCGGCCGAGGAGCACCACCTCCATCGCGGTGAACGCGAAGGCCACGCTCGGCCGCTGGGTCATCACCGCGCGCGCCCTCGCGAGGGCGCGGGGCTTCCAGCGAGACAGCTCCACGCCGTGCAGGCGCACGGTGCCCTCGTGGGGCGCGCGCGCCCCCCACAGCACACCGAACAGCGTGCTCTTGCCCGCCCCGTTGGGGCCCGTCACCACGGTGACCTCGCCCTCGCGCGCGCAGAGCGACACGCCGTCGACGACGCGACGACCGCCCACGGTGAGCGAGACCGACTCCGCCTCGATCACGACGCGAGGGCCCTCCGCCGACGCAGGAGGAGCCCCAGGAAGAAGGGCCCTCCGACGCACGCGCTCACCACACCCACAGGCAGCTCCGCGGGCGCGACCACGGTGCGCGCGACGGCATCGGCCAGCACCAGCAGCGTCGCGCCGAGCATCGCCGACGCGGGCATCACCCCGCGGTGCCCAGGGCCGAGCGCGATGCGCGCGACGTGCGGCACCACCAGGCCCACGAAGCCGATCACCCCCGACGACGCGACGGAGGTCCCCACCGCGAGCGCCACCGCGAGGACGACCCTGCGCTTGAGCGACTCGACGTCGACGCCGAGGTGCGCGGCCTCGGCCTCCCCGAGCGCGAGCGCGTCGAGGGCCGGCGCCGACGCGAGGAGCGCGACCACGGCCACCGTGATGAGCGGCGCGATCACCGCGAGGGCTGATGGGGTCGCGCCGCCGAGGCTCCCGAAGCTCCAGAAGGTGATGCTGCGGAGCTGCGCGTCGCTCGCCCCGTAGACCACCGCGCCGGTGAGGGCGCCGCAGAGCGCGTTCACCGCGATGCCCGCGAGGAGGAGCAGCGGCACCGAGGTCTCTCCCTCGACGGAGCCCAGTCGCCACATCACCAGCGCCGCGACGAGCGCGCCCGCGAAGGCCGCGGCGGAGAGGGCCAGGACGCCAGCGCCCAGCACGATCGCGAAGGCGGCGGCGAAGGCCGCGCCCGACGAGATGCCGAGGAGGCCAGGGTCCGCCAGGGGGTTGCGGAGCGTACCCTGCAACGAAGCCCCCGCGGTGCCGAGCGCCGCTCCGACGAGGGCGCCGAGCGCGACGCGCGGCAGGCGCAGAGAGATCACTACCGCCGCCGCGCGAGGGTCGACGTTCCACGCGCCGAGGCCGGCGGCTTCGAGCGCGGAGCCCAGCACCGCGGCGGGAGACACGCGCATCGCGCCCACGCACGCGGCGAGCAACGCGCTCGCGACGAG
>JAEYZO010000310.1 GCA_023428035.1 Pseudomonadota bacterium
GCCCAGGCCCGCGACGAGGGCCATGGGGAGCGCGACCCACCACGAGGCCCGCAGGCGCGAGCGGGCGGTGGAGCGCGTCGCGTCGACGACGGCGGCGGGGGGCGTCGCGACGGCGATGCCCTGACCAGGGGTGGGCTCTGCGACCGTGGAGGCCGGGAGCGTCGAGGCGGACCCGGCGGTGGCCTCGGGGGTGTGCTCGGGGGCGCGCAGAGCGGGGCGCTTCACGCGCAGGGTGCCGCCGGCGCGGGCCTCTTCGCGGGTGGCGCCGGAGGTGATGGCGCTGGAGCTCACCTTCCACGCGGCGTCGTCGGAGCCCTCGAGGGCGAGGGCGAGGGCGTCGGCCATGTCGCGGCCCGAGGCGAAGCGGTCGTTGCGGGCGCGGGCGAGGGCCTTCTGCATCCACGCGTCGACGGAGGCGGGGAGCGCGGGGTTGACGCTGGAGGGGGCCTCGATGCGGTGGGTGAGGATGGCGACGAGGAGCTCGGCGATGGCCTCGCCCTCGAAGGGGTGGCGGCCCGCGAGCATCTCGTAGGTGAGCATGCCGAGGGCCCAGAGGTCGCTGCGGCCGTCGAGCTCGCGCGACGAGCGGGCCTGCTCGGGGGACATGTACCGCGGGGTGCCGACGAGGGTGTTGCTGGTGGTGGCGTGGGCGCCGTCGGAGAGCGAGTCGGTGAACTTCGCGACGCCGAAGTCGAGGACCTTCACGGTCACCGCGCCGTCGGCGTCGATGGAGAGGAAGATGTTCTCGGGCTTGAGGTCGCGGTGGACGATGCCCTCGCCGTGGGCGCGGTCGAGGGCGCTCGCGACGCCGCGCACGATGTCGAGGGCGTCGGCGGGCGGCAGCCGGGGGGTGCGGTGCAGGCGCTTCGCGAGGGACTCTCCGTGGAGGAGCTCCATCACGAGGAAGGGCCGGCCGTCGGCGGCGAGGCCGTAGTCGACCACGCGCACGACGTTGGTGTGCTGCAGCCGCGCGGCGATGCGCGACTCGCGGAGGAAGCGCTCGACGGCGCCCTTGTCGCGGGCGAACACGTCGGCCATGAGCACCTTCACGGCGACGTCGCCGGGGCGCTGCTGGTGCCGCGCGCGAAAGATCTCTCCCATCGCCCCCGCGTCGATCTTCTCGGCGAGGAGCCATCGATCGGCGAGGATGTCGCCGGCGTGCGCCACGCCCCAACCTTATCGGCCCGGAGGGGCGTTGGGCAAATGGTGCCGCGCCGTCACAGCTCGTCTTCGGGGCCGAGGCCCTGGCCGTCTTCGACCAGGGCGCGCAGCGCCTCGGCGTCGGACCACGCCTGGGCGATGCAGCCGACGTGGCGGTGCGGGGGGTCTCCGTCGAGCACCTCGGGCAGGTGGCCCAGGCCCTTGGCGCGCAGGGCATCGCCGAGGGGCGCGAAGAGGGCCATCACCTCGCGGCGCGCCGCGCGCAAGGCCTCGGGGTCACCCTTGCGCCGGGCGGTGCGGGTGAGCGCGGCGGTGTACGCCCCGAGGAGGAAGGGCCAGGCCGTGCCCTGGTGGTACGCGCTGTCGCGGGACCACGGGTCGCCGGTGTAGCGCCCGCGGTAGCGCGGGTCGTGGGGCGAGAGGGTCCGTAGCCCGAGGGGCACGAGGAGCTCGTCGCGGGCGCGGGTGAGCACGGCCTCGCACTGGTCCAAGGGCACGAGGTCGCCCGGCAGGGCGAGGGCGTAGAGGGCGTTGGGGCGCACGCTCGCGTCGTGGCCTCCGTCGCGCTTCGCCACGTCGTTGAGGAAGCGCGTGGAGTCGTTCCAGAAGCGCGCGCGGAAGCTCTCCCGCGCGCGGTCGGCGTCGGCGGTCCACCGGGCGGCGGCGTCGGGGTCGCCGTAGGTGCGGGCCATCCACGCGAGGGTTCGCAGCCCCGCGTGCCAGAGGGCGTTCACCTCGACGGGGGCGCCGTCGCGGGGGGTGAAGACCACGTCGCCGACCTTGGCGTCCATCCACGTGAGCTGGGTGGTGGGGTCGCCGCCGTAGAGCAGCCCGTCGTCGCCGACCTTGATGCCGTAGCGGGTGCCCTCGAAGAGCCCCCGGGCGATCTCGTGCAGGGCGCCCCACAGCACCTCCCGGCCGAAGCGCCGGTCGCCGCTGTACTGCAGGTAGCGCCGCGCCGCGTGGAAGAACCACACCGGCGCGTCGAGGGAGTTGTAGTCGGCCTGGCCCCCGCCGGCGTCGGAGAAGCGGTTGGGGAGCATCCCGTGGTCGACGTAGCGCGCGAAGGCCGCGAGCACCTCTCGGCCCTCGTCGAGGCGCCTCGGCACGAGGTAGCAGCCCGTGAAGGCGATGAGGGTGTCGCGGCCCCAGTCCTCGAACCAGGGGTAGCCCGCGAGGAGCGCGGGGGGCCGCGCGGCGTCGGCTCGGTAGGCGTCGACCGCGACGTGGAGGGCCTTCACCCGCGCGTCGGGCTCCCGCTCGGGGGGGAGTGAATTCAAGCGCGCGACCTCGCGGGCTTCGAGCTTCGCGGGGTCGTCGGTGAAGCGCTGCTCGGCGGTGAGGGTGACGTGGGCGCTCTCACCCGGCGCGAGGGCGAGCACGAACTCCCCCGGGGTGAAGAGGTCTTCGACGTCGTCGAGGCCGCGCTCGCGCTCGTGCTCGTGCACGAAGTCCCGCCACCAGTCGGGGGAGGGGCTCCACACACCGGGCGCGATCATGGTGACGGCGGGGAGGGGCTGGTACGGGCGGATCACGATGGCGCCGGGGCGGTCGCGGGCCACGTCGGCGGCGATGCGGGCGCGCGGGTTCTCCCGGGCGTGCTGGTGAAAGTCCCTGAAGGCGCAGAAGGGGCGCACGGTGAGGGCCACGGCGCCGGGCGCGCTCACGAGGGTGTAGCGGACGACCGTGGTGTTCTGCCCGTGGGGCATGGAGACGGACTTCTCGATCACGGCGGCGCCGACGCGCCAGCGCCAGGTGGGGAGCGGCGAGAGGGAGAAGTGCTCCAGGGCCTTGTAGCCCTCGGGGAAGACCACCCCAGCGGGGAAGAGGTGCGTCGCGAGGGGGGCCTTCAAGAAGCGCAGGGTGACGGTCTCGTCGAGGTGCGAGACGAGCACGCAGCGGCCTCGGGGCGGGGCGAGCGCGGCGACGAGGAGGCCGTGGTAGCGCCGGGTGGCGACGCCGGAGACGGTGCCCGAGGCGAAGCCCCCGAGGCCGTTGGTGACCAGCCACTCGCGCACGGTGGAGGAGGCACGGTCGCGAAGCTCGTCGGCGCTCAGCTCGATCATGGGTCGATGCCTTCTCTCTGCGGCGGCGGGCGTCAACGGAAAAGAGGCGGTGGGGGTGAGAGGCGCGAGGGGCGCGGAGTGGTGACGTCGGCGGGGGTGAAGGTCGTCGCTGACGACCCTGGGCCACGATCGACTATCCTCGCGACGCGTGAGACCGGGCGACATCCCCTTCCCGACCGACGCGTTCACCGTCCCGCGTGATCGCGAGCCCGTGCGCGTCACCTGGCTCGGCACGGCGGGCTTCGCGATCGAGCACCGCGGCGCCACGGTGTTGATCGACCCCTACCTCACCCGCGCGTCGCTCCCGCGGGTCGTAGCCTCCACGCTCCGCAGCGACCTCGACGCCGTCGCGCGCTACGCCCCGAAGGCCGACGTGATCGTCGCGGGTCACACGCACTTCGACCACGCGCTCGACGTCCCCGCGATCGCGCGGCGCACGGGGGCGAGGGTGTACGGCTCCCGCTCCTGCGCGACGCTCTGCCGGGCCGCGGGCGTCCCCGAGGCCCAGGTGGTCGACGTCGAGTCGGCGATGCGCGCCGAGCCCGTGCGCGTCGAGGTGGGGCCCTTCGAGCTGCGCTTCGTCCCGAGCGTCCACTCGGCCTTCGCGCTGGGGCGCGTGCCCTTCCCTGGTGACATCGCCGACTGCGACCAGGTTCCGATGCGGGCCCACCGCTACCGCTGCGGCGCGGTCTTCGGCGTCGACCTCCGCGTGGCTGGTCGGCGGATCTACCACCTCGGGAGCGCCAACCTCGTCGACGCGCGCGTCGAGCGCGACGTAGACCTCCTGCTCATGTGCGTCGCGGGCTGGACCACCACCGAGCGCTTCACCTCGCGGGTGATGTCGGCCTTCACGCCCGGCGCGGTGCTGCTGTCCCACTGGGACGACTTCTTCTCTCCCATGCGCGCGGGCGCCCGGATGCTCCCGGCGATGCAGCTCCCGCGGCTCGTCGAGGGCCTCTCCCGCGAGGACCGCTCGGTGCGTATCGGCGCGGTGCCCCTGCTGGGCGCGGTGAAGATTTGAAGTAGCCTCGCGCGCATGACCTCTCCCGCGCCGCGACCCCGCGTTTCGATCGAGGCGTACCTCTCGATGGAGGCCGCCGCGTCGGAGAAGCACATCCTCTGGGACGGCGAGGTCTTCTCCGTCGAGGCGATGGCCGGGGGGACGCCCGACCACAACACCATCTGCGCCAATGTCATCGTCGAGGTGGGCGTCGCGCTGCGTAGCTCGTCGTGCCGCGTGCTGACCTCGGACCAGAAGGTGTGGGTCCCTCGCAAGCAGGGCTTCGTGTACCCCGACGCGATGGTTGCGTGCGGCCGCCTCGCGCTCTACCCAGGCACCGTCGACGTGGTGACGAACCCCGCCGTCATCGTCGAGGTGCTCTCTGAAGGAACCGAGCGCTTCGACCGCGGAGAGAAGTTCGAGGGCTACCGTAGCGTCGAGTCGGTCCGGCACTTCGTGATGGTGTCATCTCAGAGGCGGTTGGTGGAGCACTACACCCGCGGTGACGGCGGCGCGTGGGTCCTCCGCGAGTACGGTGAGGGAGAGGAGCTGCGGCTGAGCGAGCCCGACATCGTGCTCACCGTCGACGCGCTCTACCGCCTCGCCCTCGACGCTGACGTCTGACCCCCTTCGCTCTCCCTCAGAACCACTCCGCCTTCGCGTCGGCGTAGGCCCGATCCGCGTCGCG
The DNA here is from genome assembly GCA_023428035.1 of Pseudomonadota bacterium. Taxonomy (GTDB): domain Bacteria; phylum Myxococcota_A; class Polyangia; order Polyangiales; genus JAEYZO01. The sequence goes on from JAEYZO010000310.1 coordinate 4,916, forward strand.
AATCCGCGCCACCAGCTCCCCCACCCGCGGGACTTCGTTCGCGAACCAGTAGCGCGCCGCGGCCAGCTTTCCCCGGTAGAAGTCCTCCGCGACCGCGCTCCCCGCGAGGCCGCGCTGCGCCGCCGCGGCCATCGCGAGCCACTGCCACGCCACCACCACCACGCCCATCAGGTCGAGGTAGTCCGTCGCGTGCAGGAGCATCCCCTCGCGGTCGCCCGACGCGCCCTTCGCGCCGAGCTCCCTCGTGAGCCCGCCCAATGCGTCCACCGCCGCCGCGAGCGCGTCGCACCACGTACTCTCCACCCCCGCCGCTCGCGCCTCTTCGATCGCGCCCGACACCGTCGCGCCCAGCGCCATCAGCGCCGCGCCTCCCTCGGCCATCACCTTGCGACCCAACAGGTCCATCGCCTGGATGCCCGTGGTGCCCTCGTGGATCGTGTTGAGCTTCTGGTCCCGCAGCCACGCCTCGGGCAGGTACTCGCTGGTGTACCCGTAGCCGCCGTGCACCTGCACCGCGAGCGCGTTGCTCTCGAAGCCTCGCTCCGCGGGGAAGCTCTTCGCCACCGGCGTGAGCAGGTCGAGCATCCGTTGCGCGTCGCGCTTCACGTCGTCGGCGCCGTGCGCGGCGAGGTCGGCGTAGAGCGCCGTCGTCGCCAGCAGCGCGAGGCTCCCCTCCACGATGGACTTCTGTCGCAGGAGCATCCGTCGCACGTCGGCGTGCTCGATGATCGGAACCATCTCGCCACCACCGCTCTCCGCGAGGGCGCGACCCTGGGTGCGTGAGCGCGCGTACTCCAGGGACTCGTGGTAGGCGACCGAGGCCGTGGCGACGGCGTTCATCCCGACCATCAGCCTCGCCTCGTTCATCATCTGGAACATGCACGCGAGGCCGCGCCCCTCGGGGCCCACGAGCCACCCGCGGCAGTCGCCCTCGTCGCCCAGGTTGAGCGCGATGGAGGGAAGTCCCTTCCACCCCATCTTGTGGAACACCCCCGCCGCGTGGACGTCGTTGGGCACCAGGGAGTCTCCTTCGAGGCGAAGGCGAGGCACCGCGAAGAGCGAGACCCCGCGCGTGCCCGAGGGCGCCCCCTCGACGCGCGCCAGCCCCAGGTGGACGATGTTGTCGGTGACGTCCTGGTCGCCGCCGGAGATGAAGACCTTGGCGCCCTGCATCGCGTAGCTGCCGTCGGGCCGCGGCGTGGCGCGCGTGCGGATGTCTCCCAGCGAAGACCCCGCGTGCGGCTCGGTGAGGGCCATGGTGCCGGTCCACCGACCTTCGTACATCGGGCGCATGAAGGTCTCGCGCAGCGCGTCGGTGCCGAAGGCCTCGATGAGGTGCGCCGCGCCGCTGGTGAGCCCGACGTACCCGTACGCCGCCGCGTTCGCCGCCATCAGGTACGCCGTCGCCATCGCCGCCACGACCTGCGGGAGCTGCTGCCCGCCCACCTCGTTCGGGCGCGTCGCGTGGACGAAGCCCTGCTCCACCATCGCGGGATAGAGCGATCGCATGGTGGGATGCACCCGCACGCGGCCTTCCTCCAAGCGCGGCGGGTCGAGGTCCATCGCGCGGAAGGCGGGGAAGAGGACCTCTCGCGAGAGGCGCCGCGCGTTATCGAGCACGAGGTCGAAGGTCTCGCGGGTGTAGCCCTCGAAGTGCGGGAGCGCGCCGAGGCGCTCGACCTCGAGCAGCTCGTAGAGCACGAAGGCCACGTCGCGGTCGGAGATGAGCGGGTTGGTCACGGGCGTCCTCACGTCATCAGGAGATCAGGGCATCGCGCCTCGCCAGCGCGTGATGGGCTCGCGGGCGTGGTGCCAGACGTGCACCGCGGCCAACACTCCGGGCGCACGCTGATAGAGCAGAAGCACCGGCGAGACGAACCAGCGCCGACACTTCTCCCCGGAGTCGAGGATGACTTCGCGGCCCTCTGTGCGCGGCGTGGTCGCGGCGAGCGTCGCTACAGCCTGCATGATGTTGGCGCGCACCCGCTCAGCGGCGTTGGGGTTTCGCTCCGCGATGTACGCCACCAGGCCGTCGAGCTCGGCCACCGCCTCGGGAGAGAACTCGACGCGATCGGCGGTCACCGGGTGCGCGACGCGGCGATGGTCGCTCGCAGCCGCGCGTCGACCTCCGCGAGCGGAACGCCCCGTCCCTCCGCGACGCTCCGCATGCCAGCGCGCACGCGATCTTGCACCTCGGGCGGAAGGGTGTCGCCGGGCTCCGTCGCGGAGCCCAGGTCCGCTTCGTCGTCCGCAGGCACCACCGCGAGTCGGTAGCGCCCCGGCGGGAGCCCGGCCAGAAGCTCGCCCACGCCCTCAGGGACGTCCGTCCCGTTCCAGTCGATCACCTTGGCCGCGCCGCCCATGACAGAGAGCCTGCCGTACGGTCGTCGCCGGGCGCAACCCGCGCGCCCACCGCAGCCCCACTCGCGAGGGGCGGCCCTGTGACGGCCATGTGACTCGCGTGGTAGCGTCTCCCTCGCCGGCGCGGACCGCCACTCACGACGGCCGTGACCGAGCAGGAAGAAGTCCTCCGATGCCGTCGAAGCTCACGGTCCCGGAGCTCCGCGCCCGCAAGGCCACCGCTGGCCGCGGCGAGAAGCTCGCCCTCGTCACCGCCTACGACTTCACCTTCGCCCGCATGCTCGACGCCGCGGGCGTCGACGCGATGCTCGTGGGCGACTCCCTCGGCATGGTGATCCAGGGGAACACCAGCACCCTCCCGGTCACCCTCGACGAGGTGATCTACCACTGCCGCGCCGTCGCCCGCGGCGCGCAGCGCGCGCACGTCATCGGCGACATGCCCTTCATGAGCTACCACGGCGACCCGAACCTCTCCGTCGCCAACGCGGGCCGCATGATGAAGGAGGGCGGCTGCGAGTCGGTGAAGCTCGAGGGCGGCCGCGAGGTCGCCGAGGCCATCCACCGCATGACCCGCTACGGCATCCCCGTGCTCGCGCACGTCGGGCTCATGCCTCAGCGCGTGCACGCTATGGGCGGCTTCAAGGTGCAGGGCCGCGGAGACGAAGCGGCCGAGTCGATCCTCGAAGACGCCATCGCCGTCGCCGACGCGGGTGCCTGGGGAGTGGTGATCGAGGGCGTGCCCGCCCCCCTCGCCGAACGCATCACCCACGCCATCGACGTGCCCACCGTCGGCATCGGCGCGGGGGTCGGGTGCGACGGGCAGATCCTCGTGTCCTACGACCTCCTGGGCCTGAACGACACGATGCGGCCGCGCTTCGTCAAGCGCTTCGAGGAGCTCTTCCAGCGCGGCGTCGAGGCCACCCGCGCCTACGTCGACGAGGTGCGGAGCGGGGTGTTCCCCGGGCCAGAGCACAGCTTCGGCCTGGGCGCGCCGCGGCCCGCGACCGAGTCTCTGCCCTCGCTCAGCGCGTCGCCCACCTACGGGCCCACCCAGTGAAGCCCCAGGTCGCGCGCGAGCCCGCGGCCTTCCGCGCGGCCTGCGACGCCGCCCGCGCCGAGGGACGTCGCGTGGCCTTCGTGCCCACCATGGGCGCCCTGCACGACGGCCACCTCGCCCTCGTCGACGAGGCCCGGCGCCGCGTCGGCGAAGACGGGCTGGTGGCGGTGTCGATCTTCGTGAACCCCACGCAGTTCGGCCCGAGCGAAGACCTCTCGCGCTACCCCCGCGACCTCGACGGCGACCTCGGGCGCTGCGAGGCCGCGGGCGTCGACGTGGTCTTCGCGCCGTCTCCCGAGGCGATGTACCCGCAGGGCGAGCAGACCCGCGTGCGCGTCACCGAGCTCACCGGGCCGCTGTGCGGGGAGTTCCGCCCGGGGCACTTCGAGGGGGTGACCACCGTGGTCGCGCGGCTCTTCTCCCTGGCGGGCCCCTGCGTCGCGGTCTTCGGCCGCAAGGACTACCAGCAGTGGCGGGTCGACGAGCGCATGGCCCGCGACCTCTTCATGCCCGTCGAGGTCGTGGGCCACCCCACGGTGCGAGAGCGAGACGGGCTCGCGATGAGCTCCCGCAACCGCTACCTCTCCCCCGTCGACCGCGAGCGCGCGAGGGCCGTGCCGCGGGCGCTGGCCACGGCGGCGCGGCGGTGGTCCTACGGCTCGCGGGGCGGGGGGGGGGGGGGGGGCCGG
>JAEYZO010000346.1 GCA_023428035.1 Pseudomonadota bacterium
GGAGACCCTCTATGAACCCTTCGTTCGCGCTGATCCCGACGGCGATGTGCACCGCGTGGACGGTGCTCGGCACCGTCGCCCTCCTCGACGTCGCCCGAGGCCCGAGGCCCGCGGTTCGCCGCGAGGATCTCCCGCCGGTGTCGGTGCTCAAGCCCCTGTGCGGCGCCGACCCGTCGCTCGAAGACAACCTCGCGACCTTCTTCACGCAGGACCACCCCGACTACGAGCTGCTCTTCGGCGTCGAGCGCGACGACGACCCCGCGCTCGCGGTGGTGGAGCAACTGCGCGAGCGCTTCCCCGACGTGAGGGTGACGGTGGTGGTGTCGCGGGCGGAGGGGCAGAACCCGAAGGTGCGCAACCTGCGCGGGATGCTCCCTCACGCCGCGCACGACCTGGTGCTGGTGAGCGACAGCAACGTGCGCGCGCCGTCGCGCTACCTCTCCACGATGGCCGCGTTGCGCGCCGAGGACCCCTCGGTGGGCCTCGTCACCAACGTGTTCGTGGGCTCGGGCGGCTCGGGCGCGGGGAGCGCGCTGGAGGCCGTGCAGCTCGCGGGCTTCTGCGCGGCGGGCGTCGCGCTACCGACGGCGTTGGGAGACGCCGCGGTGGTGGGGAAATCGATGCTGCTCTCGCGCGCGGAGCTGGATTCGCTCGGGGGCCTCGCGCGCGTCGCCGACGTGCTCGCGGAGGACTACGTGCTCGGGAAGATGTTCCAGCACGCGGGGCGTCGCGTGGTGGTGGCGCCGGTGGTGCTGGAGAACGTGCTGGGTCACGTCACGCTGCGGGCCTTCGTCGACCGTCACCTGCGCTGGTCGATGATGCGCTTTCGCCTGCGGCCCTTCGCGTACCTGTTGGAGCCCCTGACCGCGCCGCTCGCGGTGCTGCCCTTCGCCTGGGCTGTCATGGGCGAGTGGGCCCTCGCGTGGGCCTTGGCGACCCTCTTCGTGCGCGACGTGGTGCCGTCGCTCGCGCTGCGAGGCGTGAGGGAGCTGCACCGCCCGATGCTGTACGGGTGGTTCCGTGAGGCGGTGGTGCTGGGGGTGTGGTTCGCGGGGCTGTTCAAGCGCCACGCGTCATGGAGGGGTCACCGAGTGCGCGTCGGCGCGGGCACGATGCTCTACATGGAGCGGTAGGGCTCAGCCCCAGCCCTGCGGGCCAGGACCGCCCTGACCGCCCTGGCCGTATCCGCCGTGGGGCATCGCGCCAGGGCCGGGTACCGCGCCGGGGGGGAAGGCCTCCATCGCTACCGTGGGCCCGGTCGCGCCCTGCTGCGGGAACCCGCCCGGCTGCGAGGGATACCCCGGCTGCGAGGGCGGCCCGCCGAAGCCCTGCTGCGACGCGAAGCCCGGCTGCTGCGGGAACCCACCGGGCTGCATACCGAAGCCCGGCTGCGACGGGTACGGCCCCGGTTGCATGGGCATCCCCGGCTGCGAGGGGTACATCGGCCCGCCCATCGGGACCGTGTTCGGCTTGCTGCGCCCGGCGATGCCGACCACCAGCGCGATGAGCCCGAACATCAACCCGCCGGCGATGCCGTAGGTGCGGCGGTGCTCCCAACGACGGCGGCGCATGTAATAGAACGAGTCGTAGCCGCTGCTGTAGGAGCCGTAGCGGCCGTAGCCGTAGGAGCCGTAGCTGCTGCGGTAGGGGCGCACCGACTCGTACTCGCTGTGCGCGTAGCCCGCGTAGCCGAAGCAGCACAGCGCGAGGAAGCCCATGGTGAGCGCGAAGCCCTTGGTGCTGCCGGTGGGGCGCGCGGGCATCATCCCCGGGGCCATGCCCATCCCCGGGGCCATCGCGGGGGCGCCGCCCGAGAGCGCGCCGGCGACCTCGTTGGTCATGCGCTCGACGTCACCCTTGGTGGCGAGCCACACGATGCCGAAGAGGATCAGCCCTGGGAGGATGCCCGTGAGCACGATGCTCACCGTGAGGAGCATCTTGATCGCGATGTTGGGGAACTCCCAGACGAGCTTCGCGCGGCCGCCGCCCATGTCTCGGATGAGCACGCCCGTGGCCACGCCGTCGCCGACGACGACGCCGTGCATCGTGGGCTTCACCGCGTAGCGGGGGAAGAGCCCCTGGAGCCACTGGGCGAGCTGCTCCTTGTTCTGGATCGGTGCCTGCGTGAGGAATTCCATCGTGTCCTTGGGGGGTGTGGAGGGGGTGCGCAGAGCGGCCCCGTGGACGCCCCAGCGCCCGGCTGCGTAGCATCCCCCCGCGCGCGGGGAAAGTGACCCACCGGACGTTCCCCGTCTCCCCCTCGCGACGCCCGATGTGATGGACCCCGTCGACGCCCTCGCCCGCCTCGCCCGCGACCTCTCCGCTCCGTCGTCTCCGCTGCGCGCGCGCGCCCTCTCCGCGGTCACCGCCGACGGCGCGCTCAGCGAGGTCATGGCCCGCCGCGTCCTCGACCTCACGCTCGCTCGCTACGCCCCCGACGCGCTGTCGGCCCTGCGCTCGCCTCGCTTCGCCGACCGTGCCGTGCGCGTGGTGCTCGCGTCGAGCGTGGCCGTGGCTCCCTTGCGCGCGCTCGCGCTCCCGCTGCTCCACGGCGCGCGCTCGCTGCGGGTGAAGCCCTCGTCACGACAGCCCCGCCTCGCGACGCTGCTGGTCGATGCCCTCGCGACGCACGACGTCGATGTCGCACTCGACGACGGGTCTCCCGCCGACGTGGTGGTGGCCTACGGCGGCGATGACACGCTCACCGCGATGCGCGACGCGCTCCCCGAGGGCGTAGCGTTCTACGGATACGGCCACGGCTACGGCGCGTCGGTGGTGACGGCGCCGAGCGAAGACGCGGCGCGCGCGGTGGCCCTCGACGTGGCGCTGCACGATCAGCGAGGGTGTTTGTCTCCGCGGTCGGTGCTGGTGGTGGGCGACGCGCGCGCGTTCGCGCTCTCGATGCACCGGGCGCTGGTGGAGTTGGACGGCGTGCTCCCGCGGGGGCCGATGGAGGTGGGCGACGCGGCGCGCGCGCTGCGGTGGATGGGCGAGCAGGCGGCGATGGCCGACGCGCTGCACCGCGGAGAGGGTCACGCGGTGAGCGCGTGGAGCGAAGCGAGGTTGGTGCCGTCACCGGGGGCGCGTCACGTCGCGGTGGCGGGGACACCCGACGTCAAAGTCGTGCGAGAGGCGCTCGCGGCACACGCGAGGTATCTGAGCGTGGTGGGCGTGGCGGGCGACGTCGGGAGCGTGACGTGGCCTGAGGGCTTCAGCGGGAGAGTGGCGGAAGCGGGGGCGATGCAGGACCCTCCGCTCGACGGGCCGGAGGACGTGCGACCGCCGATGAGGGAGCGGGCTACGGAGGAGTGAAGTCCCCTCCCGCTCACCCTCGCGGCTTCGGCCCCGTCGCCCACGCCACCACCGCGCAGGTCACGAACACCGCGGTCATCTTCCAGTCGCTCTTCGCCACCGCGGCGAAGCACACCGCGGTCAACGCCAACGCCGCCGCGGGCAACCACGGGTGACCCGGCGCGCGAAAGGGCCGCTCCAGCTCCGGCTCCGCCGCGCGCAGCCGGAGCACCGACGCCATGCTCAGCGCGTACACCCCCAGCGCGCCCAGCACCGACAGCGTGATCAGCGTGTCGGTGCGCCCCGTGAGCGTCGCTGCCGCGCCCACCACCGACGACGCCGCCACCGCCCACACCGGCGCGCGAAAGCGCGGGTGCAACCGCGATAATACCCTCGGGAGCATCCCCGCCCGCGCCAGCGCGAACACCTGCCGCGAGCAGCCCATCAAGATCCCGTGGAACGAGGCCACCAGCCCCAGCAGCCCCAGGTACACCATCAGGTGCGTCATCGGGTGCCCCGGCGATAGCACCCTCGCCAGCGCGCGCGGCAGGGGAGAGTCGTCCTGCACCAGCTCCCTCCACGGCATCACGCCGCTGGTGCAGATGAGCGTTCCGAGCGCGAGGGTGACCAGCGTCGCGATGCCCGCGATGAACCCGCGGGGGATGTCTCGCTTCGGGTCGACGGCCTCCTCGGCGCTCATCGCGGCGCCCTCGAGACCCAGGTAGAACCAGATCGCAAACGGGATCGCCGCGAAGACCCCAGCCCAGCCCATCGGCAACGGGGGGTCGGTCACGATGCGCGAGAGCTCGACGTGCGGTCCCGTGAGCGCGAAGAACAAGCCTAGCTCGAAGGTCGCGAGCGCGGTCACGATCAGCTCGAAGGTCGCCGCGATCCCCACGCCCAGCGCGTTCACCGTGCCGAAGACCGCGAAGGCCCCCACCGCGACGAGGTTCACCGGGAGCGAGGGCGCGCGGAAGTGCACGTACGAACCGATCGCCCGCGCGATGGCAGGAGGCGCGAAGACGAACTCCAGCACCGTCGCCACCGCCGCGACGCGAGCGGCGCGCGGGCCCAGCGCGCGTGAGGCGAACTCGAAGGGCCCGCCCGAGCGAGGGATCGCCGTCGCCAGCTCGGTGTAGCCGAAGATGAAACACACGTAGAGCGCGGTGACCGCGAGGGTCGCGAGCACCATCCCGACGGGCCCGCCCGCGGCGAGGCCGTAGTTCCACCCGAAGTAGTCGCCGGAGATCACCAGGCCCACGGCGATGGCCCACAGGTGGATCGGCCGCAGCACCCGCTTCAGCTCGCCCTCGCGCTCCACCCCGTCACCGATACCACCGCGGCCGCCTCTGACGCTCCGTTGCCATCGCCTCGGGGACCGTGATACGCCGCGGGACTCACTCGGTGACTGACGTGTCAGTCACCGCCCGTCGGAGGCGCGATGGCCGAGAAATTTAGGGGTCCTCTGGTGCTGGGCGTCGACGTGGGGTCGACCACCGTGAAGGCCGTAGCGGTCGACCCCGCCACCCGCGAGATCCTCTGGAGCGACTACCAGCGGCACCAGACCCGGCAGCCTGAGAAGGTCCACGAGCTGCTCAGCGCCATCGAGGCGGCGTTCCCTGACAGCCGCCGAGACCAATGGCGGGTCTTCCTGACGGGCTCCGGCGCCGCTCCCCTCTGCGCGGGCCTCGGCGCGAAGTTCGTGCAGGAGGTCAACGCCGTCACCCTCGCCGTCGAGTCTCTGCACCCCGACGTAGGCTCGGTGATCGAGCTCGGCGGGCAAGACGCCAAGATCATCATCTTCAAGGTCGACGAGCGCACGGGCGACCGCACCGGCACGCCCTCGATGAACGACAAGTGCGCGTCGGGCACCGGCGCCACCATCGACAAGTGCATGATCAAGGTCGGCCTCGCCGCCGAGGTCGTGCGCACGATCCACTTCGACGACTCGAAGCTCCACCACGTCGCCGCCAAGTGCGGCGTCTTCGCCGAGACCGACATCGTCAACCTGGTGAAGAGCGGGATCCCGTCTCCAGAGATCCTTTGCTCGTTGGCCGACGCCATCGTGCTTCAGAACCTCTCGGTGCTCACCCGGGGTTCCACCCTTCGCCCCAAGGTGCTGCTCCTGGGCGGTCCCAATACGTATCTCCCCTTCCTCCAGGAGTGCTGGCGCAAGCGCATCCCCGAGACCTGGGAGGAGCGGGGTTACCCCTGGCCCAAGGACCGCCCCATCGAAGAGACCGTCTTCGTCCCCGACAACGCCCAGCTCTACGCGGCCTTCGGCGCGTGCGTCTACGGCTTCGGCGAGCCCGCCGGGGTGGGCGTCTACCGCGGCCTCGACGGGCTCGTCGACTACATGGCCAACGGCCGCAAGGCCAGGTTGGGAGAGAGCGCCGGCCCTCCCCTCGCGCGCACCACCGACGAGGTCGACTCCTTCAAGAGCCTCTACACCATCCCGAGGTTCACGCCGCCGACGCTCAGCCCCGGTCAGGTGGTGCGCGGCGTGATCGGGCTCGACGGGGGCTCGACCTCCTCGAAGGCCGTGCTCGTCGACGAGGACGGAGAGATCGTCTGCAAGGCGTACCAACTCTCCAAAGGGAACCCCATCCAAGACACCAAGGAGCTGCTCGCGCAGATCCGTGAGCAGGTGTCGTCGCAGGGCGCGACCATGGAGGTGCTTGGCTTCGGCGCCACGGGCTACGCCGCGGATGTCTTGCAAGAGACCCTGCGCGCCGACGTGAACATCGTCGAGACCGTCGCCCACATGATGTCGGCGGTGAAGTACTTCGGCGACGTCGATGTCATCTGCGACATCGGCGGGCAGGACATCAAGGTCCTGTTCATGAAGAACGGAGACATCGCGAACTTTCGCCTGTCGAACTCGTGCTCCGCGGGCAACGGGATGCTCCTGCAAGCGATGGCCGACCAGTTCGGCCTGCCCGTCACGGCCTACGCCGACACGGCCTTCGCGGCGGAGCTCTCACCCAAGTTCAGCTACGGCTGCGCGGTCTTCCTCGACACCGACCGGGTGAACTTTCAGAAGGAGGGCTTCACCAAGGAAGAGCTCCTCTCTGGCCTCGCGCAGGTGCTCCCGAAGAACGTGTGGCAGTACGTGGTGCAGATCCCGCGTCTGGCCTCGCTGGGTCGTCGCTTCGTGCTCCAGGGTGGGACGCAGTACAACCTCGCGGCGGTCAAGGCCCAGGTCGACTACATCAAGGAGCGTGTGCCCGACGCCGAGGTCTTCGTCCACCCCCACACGGGAGAGGCCGGCGCGCTCGGCGCGGCCTTCGAGACGCTGCGCGTGGTGAAGCGGCGGGGGTCGTCCACCTTCATCGGGGTCGACGCGGCGATCGACCTCCAGTTCACGACGCTCAACGACGAGAGCACGGTCTGCCACTTCTGCCCGAACAACTGCAAGCGCACCTTCATCGACGCGAAGCGCCCCGACGGCTCGCAGGCCCGCTACATCTCAGGCTTCTCTTGCGAGAAGGGCACCGTCGAGAGCGAGACCGCCATGCTCGCCCTCGTGGCCGAGCGGAAAGAGACGGCGCGGCAGTTCCCCAACCTGGTCGACTACGAGTCGCGGAGGGCCTTCGCGAGCTTTCACAAGCCGGCGCCGATGCCCGAGGCGGGCGCCCCCGTGAAGGACTTCGCCCTCAAGCGCGGCCTCTTCTCGATCAAGCGCGTCGAGGTCACCCGAGGCTTTCAGCGCGCCACCCCCGAGGCGCGAGAGAAGCTCCGTCGGGTGCGCATCGGGATCCCGCGCGTCTTGAACGTGTACTCCACCGCGCCGTACCTGCGGGCGTACTTCGAGGCGCTGGGCGTCCCGAAGCAGAACGTGGTCTTCAGCGACGAGACCACCGAGGAGCTGTGGGTCGAGGGCGGCAAATACGGCTCCGTGGACCCGTGCTTCCCCTCGAAGGTGGCGCAGGCGCACGTGCACAACCTGCTCTTTCACCACCACTCGCCCGAGAAGAGGCTCCACTACGTCTTCTTCCCGGTGATGACGCACGTGCCCTCGTTCGGAGAGGGCGTGATGGACAAGGCCTCGTGCCCCATCGTCGCGGGCGCCCCCGAGGTGATGAAGGCCGCCTTCACCAAGGAGGTGGACTTCTTCGCGCAGCGAGGGATCGAGTACCTCTGCCCGGCCATCACCTTCAACGAGATGAACCTCACGGCCCAGAGGATGTTCGAGACCTGGGGCCCGCGCCTCGGCGTCACCCGCGACGAGTGCGACCACGCGCACCGCGAGGGCCTCAAGGCCATGGACGAGTTCGACCGAGACCTTCAGGCGAAGGGCCGCGCGATCCTCGAGACCGTCGAGGCCGAGAACCGCGTCGCGATCTTGATGGTGGGCCGACCCTACCACTCCGACCCGGGGTTGAACCACGGCATCCCCGAGGAGTTCCAGGTGCTGGGGTACCCCATCCTGTCGGTGCGTTCGATCCCGCGGGACCCGGATTTTCTCGCGCGCTTCTTCAAGGATGAGGTCTCGCGCGGCCAGCACCCGCTGGACATCAATGACGTCTGGCCGGAGAACTACTCGGCCAACAGCGCGCAGAAGGTGTGGGCGGTGAAGTTCGCGGCGCGGCACCCGAACGTGGCCCTGTTGGACCTGTCTTCATTCAAGTGCGGCCACGACGCGCCCACCTACGGGATCGTCGAGGGGATCACCTCGGCGTCGGGGGTTCCGTACGCGGCGCTGCACGACATCGACGCGAACAAGCCGGGCGGGTCGATCAAGATCCGGGTGAAGACCTACGCGCACTCGCTGAAGCGCCACGAAGAGGGCCTCGACGACCTGGCCCGAAAGCGCGAGGCCCTCGCGCGCAGCGTCGACGCCAAGCGCCACGAGCTCTTGCTGCGAAAGCGAGAGGCGCTCTCTTCGCGGAGGGAGAGCGACGCGGGCCTCGACGCGCAGATCGAGGCGCTCGCGGCGAAGCTCGCGGCCTACAGGGCCCCCGAGCGGGAGCCCGAGGCGCCCGCGGGGGTGGTGCGATTGAAGAGGAAGACCGCCGACGGCGCGATGGTGTTGCTGTGAGCGAGGGCCTCCACCCCCCGCCCCACAGTGAAAACCAGCGCGGCGCCCCCCCGCCGCGGGGTGAAA
>JAEYZO010000375.1 GCA_023428035.1 Pseudomonadota bacterium
GAGCGAGGGCGGCGACGCGGGCGGCGGTGAGCGCGGCGCGGTCGACCGCGAGGATCGCGCGGGCCCAGCGCGGGACCTTCGACATCGCGACGCAGACTCGCTGGACCGCGGCGGGAGGGTCAAGCGGCCTCCGCGGCGCTTGACCCGCGAGAGCGATGCGGGCTCCTATCGCGCCGCTTCGGCGAGGTGTTCGCGGTGGATCACTGGATGCACGTGCTGTCGGTGGAGTGCGAGGGCCTCGTCGCGCGGGTGACGCTCAACGGCGTCGAGGTCTTCGCGGAGTGGGAGGGCGCGTCGCGGGTCACGCAGACGAAGGTCGACGCGATGGTGGTCGAGGGCGCCAACGCGCTGGAGGTGCAGCTCACGCCGATGACGGACGACGAGGGGCGGCCCCTCGCGGTGGACCGGCTCTTTCGGCTGGAGCTCGTCCGCGGGGTGCACGGCGAGGACCCGGGAGACGCGGGCCGCGTGGCGCGCTGGGCGTGGGACGAGGGTCGGGCGCCGGTGGAGCCGGGGGTGCTCACGGGCGTGTGGGCGCGGCAGTTCATCGTGACCGACGAGCAGTCCCACGGGCGCTGGGCGTGGCAGGACGCGCCCTCGGCCGCCGCGCTGCCCATCGACCCGGCCGAGCTCGTCGCGGTGGTGCGCGCCGTCCACGACGCGCTCTCGGCGAGGGACGTCGCCGCGGTCGAGGGGCTCACGACCCTGAAGAGCGAGGAGCTGGCGCGAGCGCTCGGCGTCGACCTCGCCGAGGTGCTCGAGGGGCAGCGGGAGATGTGGTCCGAGAACTTCGCGGACCCTGCCTGGCGGGTGGAGCCCTTCGACCCCGCGGCCATCGCGGCGGTGCCGATGGTCGACGGGAGGCTCGTGAAGCTCACCGACCCCTACGGGGCGCCGCCCGTGAAGGGCTCGACGAGCGAGCGGCCCGTCGGCTTCGCGATCACGGTGACCCGCGTGAACGGGCTCTGGGTGATCGCGCGCTGAGCGTTCACCACAGGCGGATCAACGGCGCGATCTCGAGCTGGCCGAACCAGACCCCCAGGGTCTCTCCCGAGGCGGCGGCGCGCGCGGCGTCGATGGGAGAGGTGCCCGGGAGGGCGTAGCCCATCGCCTCGACCTGATTCACCTCGGCCACGGAGCCGACGTTGAAATCCGCGGTGTTGGTCAGCCACGAGTAGCCCGCCGTGAAGCGGATCATCAGGTGCCGCGAGGGGCGAAACTCCACGCCCGCCTGCGCGGAGAGCCAGTCGCCGTGCGCGGGGAGGGAGCCGCGGCCGAGCTCCGGCGGGAGGTTCACCACGGCGTAGTTGCGCGACCACGAGCCGCCGAAGCCGATGGCCCAGTCGCGGCCCGCGATGGGGGTGGTCCAGAGGCCGGCCTCGACGGCCGGGCCGAAGGTGCCGCCGGTGCCGCCGCCGAAGTTGAGCCCGATGAGTCGGTGCGGGCGAAACTCCATGAAGGCCCCGGCGAAGCCTCGCGGCGTGCCCACGCCGACGCTCCCGCCGAGGGCGAGGGTGCCGGAGTAGCGGTCGATCCGGCGGCGGTGTCGGGTCTGCGCGTCGGCGACGCCAGAACACAACAACGCGACAAGGGACAACGCCGCGGCGCATCGACGCATGGGGAGACCTCCTCGCGGCGATGGGGGCACGGCGCGTGCCGGTGCATCGGGTCCGCGGCTATGAGGAATGTTGCATCCGGAGCCTGTGGCGTTCGATGCGGAATTACCCGTGTAGGTGGCTCGGCGTGGCTCACTCCACCTTCAGCTTGAGGGGGCTGAAGTCGGTGTGGGTGTCGTACACGTCCTCGCCCTCGCTGCGCTTGAGGAAGCCCACCACCGCGTAGGTGACCGGGGTGAACAAGGTCTCGACCGCGCACTTCACGAGGTAGTTGTGCCACGCCACCTCGACCACGGTGTGGAGCGTCCACCCGTCGGAGCCGAGGAAGGCCAGTGGGTAGAAGACGGCTGAATCGACGGCCTGCCCCACGAGGGTCGAACCGATGGTGCGGCTCCAGAGGTGCTTGCCCCGGGTGAGCACCTTCATCTTGGCGAGCACGAAGGAGTTGAAGAACTCGCCCATGACGTAGGCCACGAGGCTCGCGGCCACGACCCGCGGGAGCTGGCCGAGCACGGCGTGGAAGGCCGCTTGATGGTCCCACCCCGGCGCGGGCGGTATGACGTCCGCGAGCAGGAACACCAGCGAGGCGAGGGTGGCGCAGGCGAAGCCGATCCAGATCACCCTTCGGCTCCGCGCGTAGCCGTACACCTCGGTGAGAACGTCTCCGAAGATGTAGCTGATGGGGAAGACGAAGATCCCGCAGCCCACGCGGAAGCCCGCGATGTAGCCCACCTTCGCGCTCACGATGTTGCTGGTGATGAGCGCGGTGACGAAGACCCCGACGATGAGGTCGAACCAGCGGTAGCGGGGCGGGGTCGATCGCTCGTGGCGTGGAGGGTCGTCGCTCATGCGCCGACGGATGTACCACCGAGCGCGGCGGGGGAGGGGCCGTGCGCGTCAGCGGCGGAGGTACGGTCGCCGCCCGTGTACGTCGCGTCGCTCCCGCCGTGACCCCCGTCGTCGCGGCCTCTCGATCGTGGTAGCCCTCGTAGCCCTATGGCCTGCGGACTGAACCTCGAGCTCGGCTGGGAGGGCGTCGGTCGGCCGATCGTCTCCCGCGACATGAAGGGCGCCGTGCACGTCGAGGGAGAGATCTCCGTCGAGGTGAAGATGCTGCCCATCCTCGCCGACGAGGCCATGCGCGCGGCGCTCCAGCGCGTGCTCGCCGAGAAGGGGTGGGAGAAGTCCGCCGAGGGGACGATGTCGAAGCGCTTCGGGGGCGCCACCGCGACGCTCTCGGCCGACGGAAAGACCGTGACGCTCAGGGTCGAGAAGCAGTCCGAGGTGAGCGGGCGCGCGAGCGTGCAGCAGAGCGCCGACGAGTCTGACGAGAAGGCCGAGCGGCGCGCCGAGCGCGCGGCGGAGAAGAACCTCGAGTCCGAGAAGGCCCGGGTGAAGACCCGCCTGGAGGAAGAAGGCACGAAGGCGCTGCTCCGTGAGGAACCTGGGCTCCGCTCCGCGCTCCAAGAGGCGCTGAACCGCGTCTACCGCGAGGCGCTGGAGCAGCGGGCCCGCGACCTCGGCGAGGTCGAGAGCGTGCAGGAGCGCGGGGACGTGGGCGGCGACTACGAGGTCACCGTGGTGGTGCGAGCATGAAGACCAGCCGAAGCGACCAGCGACGAGTGACCATGCGCTACCGGCACGACCGCGCGTCGGGGCGCTCGACCCTGGTGATCGACGTCGAGTCCCCCGAGGACGAGATGCCGCACGAGCACCGGCAGGACCTCAAGGAGATGGCCGAGGAGCTCCTCGGCGTGCCGCTGGGCTCGCTCCCCGAGGGCGTCGAGGTGAACCTCAAGCGGGCCTCTCCGCCCGGGCACACCCACGGCGAGGGCGAGCACGAGCACGAAGAGACCGCGGCCCCGCAGCGCGGGGCCATCAAGCAGTCTTGACGGCGGGCGCGGGCTTCAAGAGAGTGCCGCGCCCATGAGCGACCTGCGCGACGCGATCGGCATCCTCCGCGAGACCAAGAACCGATGGGAGCGGCGCGTCCCGCTGATCCCCTCGGCGGTGAAGGGCCTGATCGAAGAGGGCCTCGAGGTGCGCGTCGAGCGCTCGCCCAACCGGGCCTTCACCGACGCGGAGTTCGAGGCCGTCGGCGCGACGATGGTCGACGACGCCACCGACTGCCGCTTCATCATGGGCGTCAAGGAGGTGAAGGTCTCGCAGGTGAAGCCCGGCCAGACGGTCTTGTGCTTCTCGCACACGATCAAGGGCCAGTCGCACAACATGCCGCTGCTGGCGCACTTCATCGCGCAAGGCGCGTCGCTGGTCGACTACGAGGTCATCGTCGACGACAACAACGTGCGCCAGGTGGCCTTCGGCCGCTACGCGGGCCTCGCGGGCGCGCACGAGACGCTCTGGACCCTCGCGCACCGGCTCAAGGCCCTCGGCCACGACTCGCCCCTCACGGCCGTCAAGCACGCGGTCGACTACCGCGACCTCGCGGAGATGGCCGCCGAGACCCGCGCCGCGCTCGTGGCGCTCCGCAAGGAGGGGCCCGACGTGTACGCGCCCTTCGTGGTTGCGGTGACGGGCAACGGGAGGGTCTCTCAGGGCTCGCTGGAGTACCTGGAGATGGTCGGGGCGATCCCCTGCACCGTCGACGAGGCGATCAAGCTCCCTGAGGAGTCTCCCGGCGACCGCACGCTGCGGGTGCTGCACCTGACCGACGACGTGCTCTACCAGCGGGCAGGCACCCGGCGCTTCGACTTCAGGGAGTACCTCGCGCGCCCCGAGAGGTTCGTGTGCGTGGGGGCGATGTTCCTCCCCTACGTGAAGACCGTGGTGAACGGGCTGTACTGGGACGAGCGCTTCCCGAGGCTCCTCGACGAGAGCACCTCGCGGAGGATGTGGGCCAACGGCACGCTCCCGCCGGTGATCGGCGACGTGGCCTGCGACATCCGCGGCGGCGTCGAGTGGACGGTGATGGCCACGGAGAACGACGCGCCGGCCTTCGTGTACGACCCCGCGACGGGCAGGGCCACGGTGGGCGTCGAGGGCGACGGCGTGGCGGTGATGTCCGTCGACAACCTCCCGACGGCGCTGCCCCGCGACGCCTCGGTAGACTTCTCGAAGGCCCTCCTGCCCTTCGTGCGGACCTTCTTCAAGGCCGACCTCCGAGGCGGGGTCGAGGGGCTGCCCACGGCGCTCCAGACCGCGGTGGTGGTCGCGGGCGGGCGGTTGACCCCGCGGCACCAGGGCCTCGCGCGCTTCCTCTGACCGACCGGCCGATCGGTCGCGTTGACGGGGCGTGGCCGTCGGGGATAGACCGCACGGCCATGACGCAGCGGACCTTCAATCCCTTCGGCGCGCGCGCCACCCTCGACGCGGGCGCGGGCCCCGTCGGCTACTACAGCCTCACGCACCTCGAGAAGACCGGGGTGGCCAAGGGCCTCGACCGCCTCCCGTACTCCATCCGGGTGCTGCTCGAGGCCGTGCTCCGCAACTGCGACGGCTTCGAGGTGAGCGAAGAGGACGTGCGCCGCATCGCGAGCTGGAACGCCCCCAAGCCCGCCGCCGTCGAGGTCCCCTTCAAGCCTGCCCGCGTCATCCTCCAGGACTTCACCGGCGTGCCCGTGGTGGTCGACATCGCCGCCATGCGCGCGGCGGTCGCCCGCCTCGGCGGCGACCCCAAGCGCATCAACCCCCTCGTCCCCGTCGACCTCGTGATCGACCACTCGGTGCAGGTCGACCACTTCGGGAGCGACAAGGCCCTCGGGCTCAACCTCCAGCTCGAGTTCCACCGCAACCGCGAGCGCTACCAGTTCCTCAAGTGGGGCCAGGGGTCGGTCTCGAACTTCAAGGTCGTGCCCCCGGGCATGGGCATCGTCCACCAGGTCAACCTCGAGCGCCTCGCCTCGGTGGTGCTCCAGGGCTCCGACCGCGACGGCGCCGTGGCCTTCCCCGACACCCTCGTGGGCACCGACTCGCACACCACCATGATCAACGGCCTGGGCGTCGTGGGCTGGGGCGTGGGCGGCATCGAGGCCGAGGCCGTGATGCTCGGCCAGCCCCTCTATATGCTCACCCCCGAGGTCGTCGGCGTGCGCCTCACGGGCGAGCTCAAGCCGGGCGTCACCGCGACGGACCTGACCCTCACGCTCACCCACCAGCTCCGCAAGGTCGGCGTCGTCGACAAGTTCGTCGAGTACTTCGGCCCGGCGCTCTCGTCGATCTCGCTCACCGACCGCGCGACCATCGCCAACATGGCCCCCGAGTACGGGGCGACCATGGGCTTCTTCCCCGTCGACGCGACGACCCTGGAGTACCTCCGCCGCACGGGCCGCAAGGCCGAGACCGTGAAGCTCGTCGAGGCCTACGCCAAGGCCCAGGGCCTCTGGCGCACGGACGACTCGCCCGAGCCCAGCTACACGAAGGTGATGGAGCTCGACCTGTCGACCGTCGAGCCCACCCTCGCAGGGCCCAAGCGCCCGCAAGACCGCGTGGCCCTCTCGTCGGTGAAGGCCAGCTTCAACAAGTCCCTGAGCGCCCCCGTGGCCGAGCGCGGCTTCGCCCTCACCGAAGAGAAGCTCTCGGCAACCGCGCAGGTCGAGGGCGCCGAGCCGATCACCCACGGCGCGGTGGTGATCGCGGCGATCACCTCGTGCACGAATACCTCGAACCCCTCGGTGCTCCTCGGCGCGGGGCTGCTCGCGAAGAAGGCCGTCGCGAAGGGCCTCAAGGTCGCCCCGCACGTGAAGACCTCGCTCGCGCCGGGCTCTCGCGTGGTGACCACCTACCTCGCCGAGGCGGGCACCCTCGACGCCCTCGAGAAGCTCGGCTTCGACGTGGTGGGCTACGGCTGCACGACCTGCATCGGCAACTCGGGGCCGCTGCCCGACAACGTGACGAAGGCGCTCACGGGCTCTGCCCTCGTCGCCTCGGCGGTGATCTCGGGCAACCGGAACTTCGAGGGCCGCGTGCACCCGCTGGTGAAGGCCAACTACCTCGCGTCGCCGCCGCTGGTGGTGGCCTTCGCCATCGCGGGCACCGTCGACCGAGACCTCACGACGGAGCCCCTCGGCACCGGCAGCGACGGTCAGCCCGTGTTCTTGAAGGACGTGTGGCCCACCGACGCCGAGGTCGCGGCCGAGGTCGAGCGCGCGATCACCCCGGCGATGTACGAGAAGAACTACGCCACGGTGAACGAGGGCACCCCCGAGTGGCGCGCCGTGCCCACCTCGTCGGGCGAGCTCTACGAGTGGAACGTCGACAGCACGTACATCCAGCACCCGCCCTTCTTCGAGGCGCTCACCCTCGAGACCGAGCCCGTGAGGCCCATCGCCGACGCGCGCGTGCTCGCGCTACTCGGCGACTCGGTGACCACCGACCACATCTCGCCCGCGGGCGACATCGCCCTCGACAGCCCCGCGGGGAGGTACCTCCAGAGCCTCGGGGTGCAGAAGGTCGACTTCAACTCCTACGGCTCGCGCCGCGGCAACGACCGGGTGATGGTGCGCGGCACCTTCGCGAACATCCGCCTCAAGAACCTGCTCGTCCCCGGCGTCGAGGGCGGCGTCACGAAGCACCTGCCCGACGGCGAGCAGCTCTCGATCTTCGACGCGGCGCAGAAGTACAAGGCCGAGGGCACCCCGCTGATCGTCATCGCGGGCAAGGAGTACGGCACCGGCTCGTCGCGCGACTGGGCCGCCAAGGGCACGCTGCTCCTGGGCGTGCGGGCGGTGATCGCCGAGAGCTTCGAGCGCATCCACCGCGCGAACCTCGTCGGGATGGGCGTGCTCCCGCTGGTCTTCGAGGAGGGTCAGAGCGCGAACAGCCTCGGGCTCACGGGCCGCGAGCGCTACACCATCGAGGGCCTCGGCGACGACATCCAGCCGCGGCAGGCGCTCACGGTGCGCGTCGTGAGCGACGAGGGCGACGAGAAGACCTTCACGGCCATCGCGCGCCTCGACACCCCCGTCGACGTCCTCTACTACCGCAACGGGGGCATCCTCCAGACGGTGCTGCGCAACCTCGTGAAGGGCTGAAGGGCCCTCAGCCCTGCTCGCGGAGGTAGCTCTCCGCGGCGCGGGCGAAGGCCTTGAGGTTCTCCCTCACGCTCGCCACCACGAACTGCTCCACCGGGCCCTTGAGCGTGCCCGCGATGAGCTTCGGCACCCCCGGGATCTGCCGGGGGTCGACCTCAACGTAGCCCTTCACCGTCACCCGCGTGCGGCCGCCGGCGAGCTCCTCGAAGCGGTGGTCGCCCGCGGAGCGCACCGCGTCGCGGAACGCGTGGGGCTCGGTGCGCCACGCGCAGGTGAACCTCGCGCCGTCCCAGGTGGCGTGGTCGGTCCACCCCGTCGCGTCGGCGGGCACGAAGGGCCGCACCACCGCGGGCAGCTCGCCCCCGGCGCGCCACTCGTTCACCAGCTTCGAGACCTCGCCCTCGTCCGCGCGCGAGAGCACCCGCACCTCGGTCACGTTGGGCAGGTACCTCTTCAGCGCCTCGACGCTGTCTCGGTACGCCGCGAACACCCGCTCCCGCGGGAAATCAAACTCTGCGACCGTCTCGAATTCCATCGCGCGACGCTACACGCCGCCCCGCCATCACGCCACGCCCGGGGCCTCGCCCTCGTCCAGCGGAGCGCGCGAGTGCCCGTGCTCCGTCGGGTCGACCGGCGACACCCGGCTGAAGTCCGCGACGAGCGACTGACCGTCCCAACGGTGCAGGCCGCCCTCTAGCGGGCCCTCGCCGCGCCAGAGCCAGATCACGGGCTTGCCCCTCGCGTCGACGGGCTCGGAGCACTCCAGGTCGCGATAGGCCGACGACCAGGTCCCCGAGTTGCCGTAGAACACCCCGTCCTTCCACCGCCCGTAGGGCACGTGCGTGTGGCCGAAGACCACGCCCCGGCACCCGTAGATCTCCGCGATGGTCTCCGCGCGCTGGGCGATGGAGACGTAGTTCGCGTCGAGCCCCGGCGACGGCACCGCCATCTCGTAGGCCGCGAAGAGCAGCGGCAACCCCACCGCGACGCCCACCGCCCGTCGGCTCCGCATCGCGATGGGGGTGAGCACCGCGAGGCCCGTGAGCGCGCCGAGCACCATGCGGTCGACCCAGAACTCCCGCACCACGCGCAGGAGCGACTCCTCGGCGGGGGGGGCGAAGAGCCGGTGGTGGCGCTCGATGAGCTCGGGGTCGGCGCCGGTCTCGCGAGAGGCGATGCCCACGTCGCGGTGTAGCCGGTCGGGGGAGCCCGGGTCGCTCTGCAGGGCCACCGACGAGACGATGTGGAACGCGCCCTTCAGCCAGGTCATCGCGAGGGAGCGCTCGGTGAAGAGGTAGTGCGAGACCCAGTGGCGGATGTACTCGCGCAGCCCCAGGAGGAACGAGTCGTCGACGTGGGGGTTCATGTACCCGAGGCGCGCGCCCAGGTACCGGAACGCGAGCGACCCGACCGTGGGGTGGATCTCGCGGTCTCGCCCGCGCTCGGGCGGCACGAAGGGGGTCATCGGGTAACGGAAGGCGCAGTAGGTGTCGTACTGGTTGCCGTGCTCGATGTGCACCCCGTCGGCGGTCTGGTGGAACCACCCGCGGAAGCGCACCCGCTCGCCGTGCCGGGGGTGACCCGCGGCGATCGAGAGCCGCTCGCGGAGCATCCGGCGAACGCCGTCGAAGCCGAGCTGAGGGTCGTGGTTGCCCGAGACGAAGACCACGGCGTGGCCGGCGGCGAGGAGCTTTCCCATCGCGGCGACGTAGCCCGCGTGGTCGTCGAGGATGCGCCCCATGAGGTCGACCGAGACGCCCTCGGAGCGGGGGAGGTCCTCGAAGCGGACCTCGCCCTCCATCACCCGCCCGGCGTCGAAGTCGAAGAGGTCGCCGTTGAAGACCAGCTCGACGGAGTCGCCGGGCGCGACCCGCGCGAGCACCCAGTCGACCAGGGCGCCGAACTCATCGTCCGGGAAATACGGCTTCTGTCGCCAGCGCATCCACAGGTCGTCGCCGGGCACGCCCTCGCAGAGGTGAACGTCAGAGATGACGAGGGTGTGACGCACGGACCAGTTCTCCCGTCAGGGCAGTGTGTACCGCGGCCGAGGGTCGCGTCTACGAAGGCGACGGGGCGGTCGCGCGCCGCTCCCAACACGCCCCGGCTGTGATAGACGACTCGCCCGGAGCGACCCATGGCGCAGGAATTCGTCATTCAGATGATCGACGTTCGGAAGGTGCACCCGCCCAAGCGCGAGGTGCTCAAGGGGATGACCCTGGCCTTCCTCCCCGGCGCGAAGATCGGCGTGCTGGGCTCGAACGGCTCGGGCAAGAGCTCGCTCCTGAAGATCATGGCGGGGGTCGACAACGAGCACCTGGGGGAGGTGATCCGCGCGAAGAACTACCGCATCGGGTACCTGCCGCAGGAGCCCTCGCTCGACCCGGCCCTCGACGTGCGGGGCAACGTCGAGCTCGGCGTGGCGCCCACGCGGGCCCTCCTCAAGCGCTTCGAGGAGCTGTCGATGCGCCTCGGCGAGGAGATGCCCGAGAAGGAGTACGACCGCGTGATGGCCGAGTTCACGCGGGCGCAAGAGCAGATCGACGCCGCCGACGCGTGGGAGCTCGACCGGCAGGTGGAGGTCGCGATGGACGCCCTGCGCCTGCCGCCCCCCGACGCCGACGTGACGAAGCTCTCGGGCGGCGAGCGACGTCGCGTGGCGCTGTGCCGGCTTCTGTTGGAGCGACCCGACGTGCTGCTCCTCGACGAGCCGACGAACCACCTCGACGCCGAGAGCGTGCTGTGGCTCGAACAGCACCTGAAGAATTTCCCGGGCACCGTGGTGGCGGTCACGCACGACCGGTACTTCCTCGACAACGTGGCGGGGTGGATCCTCGAG
This sequence comes from Pseudomonadota bacterium, assembly GCA_023428035.1. GTDB lineage: Bacteria > Myxococcota_A > Polyangia > Polyangiales > JAEYZO01. Next base: position 10,443 of record JAEYZO010000375.1, read on the forward strand.
CTCGACCGTGGGGAGGGATACCCCTTCAAGGGGAACTACACGGCTTGGCTCGACCAGAAGAGGGCCCGCCTCGCCGTCGAGGAGAAGCAGGAGAGCGCCCGCCAGCGCACCCTCGCGCGGGAGCTCGAGTGGGTGCGCATGGCGCCCCGCGCGCGGCAGGCCAAGAGCAAGGCGAGGCTCCAGGCCTACGAGGAGCTCCTCGCGGCGGAGGGCGCGGAGAAGACCAACAAGGGCGAGGTGCAGATCCCGCCCGGGCCGAGGCTGGGCGACCTGGTGATCGAGGCGAAGGGCCTGAAGAAGTCCTTCGGCGACCGGGTGCTCTTCGAGGACCTGTCGTTCAAGCTCCCCCGCGGCGGCATCGTCGGGATCATCGGGCCGAACGGGACGGGCAAGAGCACGCTCTTCAAGATCCTCGCGGGGATGGAGAGCGCCGACGCCGGGGAGCTGAAGGTGGGAGACAGCGTGAAGCTCTCCTACGTCGACCAGAGCCGCGACGCGCTCACCGCCGACAACAACGTCTGGGACGAGATCTCGGGCGGTGAGGACACCATCGAGGTGGGCAAGCGCTCGATCTCGTCTCGGGCGTACGTCTCGGGCTTCGGCTTCAAGGGCAGCGACCAGCAGAAGCGCGTGGGCGACCTGTCGGGGGGGGAGCGCAACCGGGTGCACCTCGCGAAGCTCTTGAAGACGGGCGGGAACGTGCTGCTCCTCGACGAGCCCACGAACGACCTCGACGTCGACACCCTTCGCTCGCTCGAAGACGCTCTCCTCGACTTCGCGGGCTGCGCCCTGGTGATCTCCCACGACCGCTGGTTCCTCGACCGCATCGCGACGCACACCCTGGCCTTCGAGGGCGACTCGAAGGTCGAGTGGTTCGAGGGGAACTTCCAGGACTACGAGGCCGACCGGCTGAAGCGCCTCGGGGCCGACGCCTCACGGCCCCGCCGGGTGAAGTTCAAGAAGATCGGTTGAGCGAGTGGCGGCACCGCGAAAGGCCGACGTCCTCCGCGCCGTCGTGCAGGAGAAGGGCTACACGCCGAAGCGCCGGGAGCTGCCGGGACTCCTCGGCCTCCTCGTAGACGACTCGAAGGACCTCCGGCGCGCCGTGGAGCGCGCGGTGATGTCCCACGCTGCAGACGCCGCGCGAGACGCGATGCGGCTCTTCGTCGAAGCGAAGCCCCCGCTGCGCGCGCGGCTCCTTCGGGTGGTGGGGCGGGTGGCCGCCTCCGACGCGCCCGGCGTCGAGCCCGACGCGCTCTGGGATTTCGTCCTCGGCGCGATGCGCGACGCCGACCCCAAGACCCGACGCAACGCGGCCATCGCGCTCGGCCGCAGCGAGGGCCTCGCGGGCGCCGAGTCCGCGCTCCTCGACGCGTGGGACCGCGAGCTCCGCGTGGAGCACCGCCGCACGGTGATGACCTCCCTCGGCAAGGTCGGGCTGTACCGCACCCGCTCCCTCCTGCGCCGCGTGGCGAGCAGCGACGCCGAGCTCCAAAGGGCGATCGAGCAGGCCGCGCTCATGGTCGAGCGCAACGTCGCCCGTGAGCGGGTGACCGGCGTGCGCCTCGACGTCGCCCCGCCCTTCTCGGTCGAGGTCGAGCTCCGCTGCCGACCGGGCCTCGAGGCCCTCTGCGCCGAGGAGCTCGGTGAGATCTTCTCGGCCCGGGTCGCGGGCGCGGGGCGGGTGCTCGCGACGCTCTCGGGCCCGCTATCGACGCTCTTCCGCGCGCGCACCGCGTCGGAGTTCTCGATCGTGCTGCCCGAGGTGCCCGTGGTCGAGGGCGACGTCGTGGCGGCGGTGCGAGACGCGCTCACGGATCGTCACGCCGTCGCGCTCCTCGAGGGGCTCTCGCTGCACGGGGTGCGCTACCGCATCGAGTGGGAGGACGGAGGCAACCGCCGCGCGATCACCTGGCGCTGCGTCTCGGCGGTGGCGGAGCGCTGCCCGGGTCTGGTGAACGACCCCCGCGAGAGCCCGTGGGAGGTGCGCGTCCGTGAGTCCCTCGGCGCGCTCCAGCTACTCCTCACGCCGCGGGTGATCGACGACCCGCGCTTTCGATACCGTCGCGCGACGGTGCCCGCCGCGTCGCACCCGACCGTCGCCGCGGCCATCGCGCGCGTCGCGGGCGCCCGCCCCGACGACGTGGTATGGGACCCCTTCGTGGGTTCGGGGATGGAGCTCGCCGAGCGCGCGCGGCTCGGGCCCTACGAGCGCATGGAGGGCCGTGACCTCAGCGACGAGGCCCTCGACGCCGCGCGGCAGAACCTCGACGGCGTGGCTGACCTCACGCTGAGACGCGCCGACGCGCTCGACGACCCCCCCGCCGGGGTGACCTTGATCCTGAGCAACCCGCCGCTCGGGTACCGCGCGGCCTTCGGCGAGGCCGAGGACCTCCTCACCCGCTTCACGCGCCTCGCCGCGAAGGCGCTCAAGCCCGGCGGGCGGCTCGTGTGGGTGGTGCCCGCTCGCTCTCGCGTCCCCGAGGTGGCCGCCGAGGTGGGGCTCCTCACCACGCGCCGCATCGGCGTGGACCTGGGTGGCCTGGAGTGTTTGCTGCTTCGACTCGAAGCCCCCGCCGCGAAGAAGCCCGCGCGCCGCGCGCCCGCGAGGCGCCGACCCGCGCGAGCGCCCTGAGAACGCCTCACCCCTCGCCGAGCGCGAAGGGGCGTGACGTCGCCGTGGGGAGGCGCGCGCGGACCTCGCCGTAGCTCTCGCCGTCGAGCGGGTCGCGCGCGGCGGGGGCGAGCGCGAGCAGAGGGTCGAGCGCGAACACCCGGTCTCGGAGCGCGGCGTGGGGGACGGTGAGCCCGGGCCCGTCGACCCGCTCTCCCTCGGCCCAGAGGATGTCGAGGTCGACGGTGCGCGGGCCCCAACGCTCGCGTCGCTCTCGCCCGAGCGAGCGCTCCACCGCCATGCATCGGGCGAGCACCGCGTCGAGCGGCAGCGCGGTGACCAGCAGGAAGGCCGCGTTGAGGTACGCCGGCTGCGGCGGGCCCACCGGCGCCGTCTCCCACACCGGCGACACGGCGGAGAGACCGAGCCCCGGGTCAGCGCGCAGCAGGTCTCTCGCCGCGCGGAGGGCGGCCTCGCGGTCGCCGAGGTTGCTGCCCACGCCCACTACCACGCGCCGGGTCACGGCGGCGGTTCTACCGCACTCGCTCGCGGGGGCGATGCGCTATCGTCCGGGCCCGTGTCGCTCTACCGGCTGCACAACCCGGGGGCCCCGAAGGAGCTGCGCTTCGGCGACCTGACCCTCACCGCGTTCTCGATCTCGGGGCTCGCGACCTACGTGCTCGCGCCCTCGCTCAACGCCTGCTTCGACCTCGGCCACTGCCCCGCCGAGGCCGCGCGGCTCGACCGCGTCTTCCTCTCGCACGTGCACCAGGACCACTCGTCGGGCGTCCCCCGGCACCTCTGGCTGCGCGAGATGCAGGGCATGGGTCGCCCGAAGGTCTACTGCCCCGCAGAGAGCGCCGAGGGCCTGCGTGGCGTGCTCCGCGCCTTCGCCGCGATGGAGGGCCGCGACCGCGACGACGGCGACGTGGTGCGCGGCGTGGTCGACGGAGAGGTCATACCGCTCGGCAGGCGACGCACGGTCCGCGTCTTCGACGTCGTGCATCGCATCGCCTCGGTGGGCTTCACCGTGGTCGAGCGCCGCCGGCGCCTCCTCGACGCCTGGGTCGGCGCGCCCGGGCCCGAGATCGGCGCGGCGCGGCGCCGGGGCGAGGTCGTCGACGTCGAGTCCGAGGTCGACCTCTTCACGTACGTGGGCGACAGCACCATCGAGACCCTGCGGCGACACCCCGAGGTGGGGCGGAGCGAGGTGCTGTTCCTCGAAGCGACGCACCTGCCCGGCACCGACCCCGCGAAGAGCGTGGAGTACGGCCACACCCACCTCGACGAGCTCGTCGCGCTCTGGCGCGAGCGCCCCGAGGCCCTCGCGAGCCCCCACATCGTGCTCAAACACTTTTCGATGCGCTACTTCGAGCGCGAGGTGCGCGCCGCGGTGGCCGCGCTGCCCGACGGATTGCGCGAGCGCGTGCGGCCGCTGTTGTGACTTGACCCTGGCGCGCCCGCGGGTGCCGAATGCGCGCCGTGACGACGCGGGTACTCATCACGGGCGGCGCGGGCTTCATCGGGCACCACCTCTCGATCGCGTGGCGCGAGCGCGGGGCCGAGGTGGTGGCCATCGACAACTTCCGCACGGGGCGGAGGGAGAACGTCGAGGCGGTGCGCGTCGCGACGGGGGGCGAGGGCTACACCTTCATCGAGGGGAGCATCAACGACCGGTCGGCGCTGCGACTCGCGATGGAGGGCTGCGACTACGTGCACCACCTCGCCGCGCAGGTGAGCGTGCCCGAGAGCGTCGAGCGCCCGGCGGAGTGCGTGGAGATCAACGTGCTCGGCACGCTCGAGGTGCTCGAGGCCGCGCGCCACGCGGGGGTGAAGCGGGTGGTCCTGTCGAGCAGCGCGGCGGTGTACGGCGACGACCCGCGGAGCCCGAAGGTCGAGGAGATGACCCCGGCGCCGAAGAGCCCCTACGGGATCACCAAGCTCGACGGGGAGTACTACCTGAAGATGTACTCGGAGATGTTCGGCCTGGGCACGGTGAGCCTGCGGTACTTCAACGTCTTCGGGCCCAGGCAGGACCCGCGCAGCGCCTACGCGGCGGCGGTGCCGATCTTCATCGAGCGGGCGATGAAGGGCGAGCCCATCACCATCTTCGGCGACGGTGAGCAGACGCGGGACTTCGTGTACGTGGGGGACGTCGCCGCGGCGAACATCCTCGCGGCGACCTCGCCCAACGCGGGCGCGGGCGAGGTCTTCAACGTGGGGCAGGGGGGCGTGACCACCATCGGCGAGCTCGCGCGGGCCGTGGTCGCGCTCACCGAGAGCCGGTCGGAGATCAAGCACGCGCCGGAGCGCGCGGGGGACATCAAGCACAGCCGGGCGAGCGTCGACCGGATCGTGGGCGTGCTGGGCTTCGCGCCGTCGGTCGGGCTCGACGAGGGCCTGCGGAGGAGCGTCGCGGCCCTCCGCGGGGGCTGATCCCTCGCGGCCGCGCCCGACGCGAGGCATGATGGCGGCGATGGTCCCGAGGAGGCGAGAGGCGGAGGGCGACGCGCTCGGCGCGGTGCCCTACCGGCGTTCGGCGGCGCAGCGCGGCGAGGCGCGGGGCTTCGACCTGTTGAGCCTCGCGGCGGACCTGTGGGTCGCGCTCTTCTTCGCCGCGGTGGTGCTCACGCTCATGCGCTGGGGAGACATCGTCGACGCGGTCGCGACGCTCGTGATGGGCTTCGCCCCCCGGGGCGGCTGAGGCGGGGTCGGGAGAGCGGGTCGTGGGCGAGCGCGTGCTGGTGGGGATGAGCGGCGGGGTCGACTCGTCGGTCGCGGCGCTGCTGCTCAAGGAGCAGGGCTGGGACGTCATCGGCGTCACGCTCCACCTCTGGGACTACCGCCGCGAAGGCCACGCCGGCCGCTGCTGCGCGCCCGAGGACCAGTACGACGCCGCGCGGGTGTGCGAGTCGCTCTCGATCCCGCACTACACCTTCGACCGCCGCGAGCTCTTCCGCGAGGCGGTGATCGACCGCTTCGTCGACGACTACGCCGCCGGGCGCACCCCCAGCCCCTGCGTGCGCTGCAACGAGTCGGTGAAGCTCGGGCCCCTCTACGAGATCGGCCGCCGGCTCGGCGCGCGCGCCGTCGCGACGGGGCACTACGCCCGCGTCTCGACCGTCGGCGGCGAGGTCACCCTCCGCGCCGCGGCCGACCTCGCGAAGGACCAGTCGTACTTCCTGTGGCCCGCGCCCCTCGACGCGCTGCGCGCGCTCGTGCTCCCCCTCGGCGAGCTCGACAAGCCCGCGGTGCGCGCGCTGGCCGACCGCGCCGGGCTGGTGAACGCCGCGAAGCCCGACTCCACCGACCTGTGCTTCGTCGAGGGCGGCGCCTACGCCGACTTCGTCGCCGAGCGCCTCGCGTCTCCGCCTCGCCCGGGGAACGTCGAGCTGAGCGACGGCACCGTGGTGGGGCGGCACGAGGGCGTGCACCGCTTCACCGTGGGGCAGCGCCGCGGCACGGGGGCTGGGGGGCCTCCGCGCTACGTGCTCCGAGTCGTGCCGGAGCGCGCCGCGGTGGTCGTCGGTGACGCCGACGAGGCCGCCGCGTCGACAG
>JAEYZO010000377.1 GCA_023428035.1 Pseudomonadota bacterium
AGCATGAGGGCCGCGCGCGCCGCTCCACAAGCGGTCAACACTGTGTTGATCAGAGGTTGATCAGGTCGAAGAGCTTGTCGCTGAGCGGGCGGTTCAGGCCCTTGAGGGCGCGGTAGGCCTCCTCCGCGGCGTGCGCGTCGCCCGCGCGGAAGCAGCACTCCCCGAGGTCATAGAGCAGCGCGGCGTCGCTGGGCTCCTGGCGGGAGGCGCGGCGCAGCGGGTCGATGGCCTCCTTCCAGCGGCCGAGCTTCTTGTAGGCCGAGCCCAGGCCCCGGTGCGCGCCCGGCGTGTCGGGCGCCGACTGGAGCACCCTGCGAAAGCCCCGGATCGCGTCTTCGTCACGGTTGGTGCGCTCGTAGAGCGTCGCGAGCGCGAGGTGCACGTCGACGTCGTCGGGGCGGATCTTCAGCGCCGCCTGGTACGCCGCGAGGGCCTCCTCGTGCTGCCCCGCCTCGCTCAAGACGAAGCCCAGGCCCGAGTGCAGCGTGGGGTCGCGGGGCTCGAGGCGCGCGGCCTCTTCGAGGTGGCCGACGGCCTCGTTCACGCGGCCCTTCTGCCGGTACGCGAGGCCCAGCATGTAGTGCGAGCGCGCGTCGCGGGGCTCTAGCCGCACCGCCTCGCGCAGCGAGCTCACGGCGTCGTCCCACTGCTGGAGGTAGGTCGCCGCGGAGCCGAGCTGACGGTGCGCGTCGGCGGAGTCGGGGCGCATCGAGAGGAGGCGCTTGCAGGTCTCGACGCACTCCTGCCAGCGGCCCGCGTTGCCGTAGGCGAGGCACAACCTCCAGAGGGCCTCGGCGTGGTCGGGGCGCAGCCGCGCGGCGCCGCGCAGGGTCTCGACGGCCTCGGCGTGCTTGCCCAGCTCGCTCTGCGCGCGCCCCAGGCCCAGCATCGCGTCGAGGGAGTCGGGCGCGTGGCGCACGGCCTGGGCGAAGCCCGTGGCGGCCTCGGCGTGGTGGCCCGCGTCGGCGTAGAGGGTCGCGAGGGTCGTCCACGCGGCGGCGTGGTCGGGGGCGAGCTCGATGCACTCGCGCAGCGACTGCGCCGACTCGGCCTGACGACCGAGGTCTCGCAACACCTCTCCGAGCGCGAAGCGGATCGCGGGCTCCTTCGGGAGGAGCTCCTGCGCGGACCGCAGCGCGCCCTCGGCCTCAGGCAGTCGATCGAGGGCGCGGCAGGCGCGCGCGAGGAGGGTGTAGCTCTCGGCCACCGTGGGCGAGATGCGGATCGCCTCGCGCAAGGCGGTGTAGGCCTGGTCGGCGCGGCCGATGGCCACCGCGGCGGCGCCGAAGCCACGGTACGAAGCCCCGTCGTGAGGGTCGGCCGCGATGGCGCGCTGGAAGATATCCACGGCCTCGGCGTTCATCCCCGCGCCCTGGTAGGTCTCGCCGAGCACGCGGTACGCGGGGCCGTAGCGAGCGTCGTAGCGGATCGCCTGCCCCAGCACGTCCACGGCCTCCTGCGCGCGGCCGGCGTCGCGGTAGAGCTCCCCCAGCTCGGTGAGGGTGCGCGCGTCGTCGGGCTTCAACCGCAGCGCCTGGCGGAACCTCTCGATGGCCTCCTGCGGGCGGCCGAGCTCGCGGGTCACCACGCCGAGCTCGCGGTACGCCGCGGCGTCGTCGGGGTCGAGGCGCACGAGCTGGCGGATCGCCTGCGCGGCCTCCTGCGCCATGCCGAGTCGTCGGTACACAGCCCCCAGCGCGCGGAAGGCCTCGGTGAAATCCGTGCGGAGGTTGGTGGCCTGGCGGTGCGCCTCGGCGGCCTCGCGCCACTCGCCGCGGGCCTCGAGGGTCTTGCCGAGGTGGTGGTGCGCGTCGGCGTGGTCGGCGCGCGCGCGCACCGCGTCGCGGAAGTACCGCTCGGCCTCGTCGGTGCGCCCGAGGCGCTCCAGCGCGAGGCCGAAGTGGTAGATCGCGTCGGCGTCGCCCGGTCGCTGCTCCAGCGCGCGGCGGAGGGAGTCGAGGGCCTCGTCCCCTCGCCCGAGGCGCTCCAGGGCGATGCCGTGGTCACGTCGCGAGCCCTGGTCCTCGGGGTTGAGCCAGATGGCCTGCTCGAAGGCGTCGACCGCGTCCTGCCAGCGCTCGTCGGCGAAGTAGATCGCGCCGAGGGCGGCGTGGAGCGCGGGCTCGTTGGGTCGCACCTTGATGCCCGACTGAAAGGCCCGCGCGGCGTCTTGAGACCGCCCCACCTTGCGGTACGCGAGGCCCAGGGCGAGGTAGCCCTCGGGGTGCTCGGGGCGCTGCCGCACCGCGCGCTCGAGCACCTCGATGGCCTCGTCGCGGCGGTCGAGCGCGAGGAGCGCGCCTCCCAGCCGGTGCAGCGACTCCGGGTGCTCGGGCTTGAGCGCGAGGGCCTTCTTGAAGGTCTCGACGGCGTCTTCGTGACGGCCGATGGCCTGGTAGCACTTGCCCAGGTCGAAGGTCGCCTCGAAGTGCCCCGGGTCGACGCGCAGGCCCTCGCGCCAGGCCTCGACGGCCTCGACGTAGCGGCCCATCGCGGCGTACACGGTGGCGAGCCGGTGGTGCGTGTCGGCGCGCCCAGGGAGCTGGTGGATCGCCTTGCGGAAGGCCTCCACCGCGAGGTCGTTGCGCCCGCGCGCCGCGGCCACGACGGCGAGGTCGTGCTGCATCGCGGGGTCTTCGGGCTTGAGCCGCGTGGCCTGCTTCAAGGCCTCTTCGGCGTTCTCGAGGTTGCCCAGCGACTGCTCGTGCAGGCCGAGCGTGTGGTGGAACTCCGGCTCGTCGGGGCGGAGGCGTATGGCCTGGCGCACCGCGCGGGCGGCCTCGTCGATGCGGCCGAGGTCTTTGTAGACGACGCCGAGGGCGTTGTAGGCGGGGGCGCAGTCGGCGTCGATCTTCGTGGCGCGCTCCAGGGCCTCGACGGCCTCTTGCATCGACGACACGGCGGCGCACGACACGCCGAGGCCCACGTGGAGCATCGGGTCTTCGGGGGTGCGCTTGAGGGCCTCGCGCCAGTGGCGCACGGCCTCGCCGTGGAGGTTCAGCGTCGCGCACCCGCGGGCCGCGCCGGTGAAGCCCTCGACGTCGGTGGGGGCGAGGCGCTGGTACTCCTTGAAGGCCGCGACGGCGTCGGCGTGCTGACCCAGGCGGGCGTGGGCCCGCGCGAGGGCGCGCCAGGTCTCGGCGCGGTCGGGCTCGGCGGCGACGGCGGCCTTCCAGGTGGCGATGGCCTCGTCGTCGCGGCGCAGGGCTTCGAGGGAGTACCCCAGGCGGTGCTGGTCTTCGGGGGTCGCGGGGCTGAGCCGCGCGAGGTGCTCGAAGGTCTTGACGGCGTCGGTGGCGCGGTCGGCGCCGTGGTAGGCCCAGGCGAGGTTGCGGAGGATCTCCTCGTCGCCGGGGCGCGCGTCGTTGGCGCGCTCGAGGTAGGGCACGGCCTCGCGGTAGGCCCCGCCGCGCACGTACGAGGCGCCCACGTCGGCGACGGCGGCGGTGTAGTCGGGCTTGAGCGCGAGGGCCTTGCGGTAGGCCGCGGTGGAGTCGTCCCAGCGGGAGAGCTTCGCGTAGGTCTGCCCGAGGCGGTACCAGGCCTCGACGTGGTCGGGCTTCAAGCGCACCGTCTCGCTCAGGGGCGTGACGGCGTTGGCGTAGTCGTCGCGCGCGATGAGGTCGAGGCCGAGGTTGAAGTGCGCGTCGGTGTACGAGGGGTCCATCGCGATGACCCGTCGGTGGGTCTCGATGGCCTCGTCGACGCGCCCTACCTGACGGTAGAGGTTCCCCAGCCGCGTGCGCTGGAGGTGGTTCTTCGGCTGTACGAGGAGCGCGGTCTTGGCGTCCTCGATCTGCTTCTCGGCCCACTGCCGGTCACTGCTCATGCGCTGCCCTCGACCTCGCGGACGAAGTTGTTACCGCCACTCGCGGCGGCCCGTCCATCCCGCGCGTCGACGCGCCCTCACATGCTCCTGAACCAGTCCCTCCCCGGGCCGATCAGGAAGCCGATGAAGGTCCCGAGCATGACCGCGGCCACCACCAGCAGGATCGAGGTCCGCCGGGGGGGCGCGGGGGCGCGGGTCCAGGAGCGCTTCAAGAGCCGCCGGGTGACGATGCGCACCAGGTCGCTCGCCGGGTCGGCGTCGAGCATCGCCGCCACCGAGGCGCGGGTGACGCCCTCGATGTCCGGGGCCTGACGGTCGACCGCGCTCCCCGGGACGCGGAGCTCGTTGAGCGCGAGGGCGTACACGAAGGCCATCGGCGCGGGGAGCCTGCCGTGGTGCTCGGGGGAGCCCAGCACCTCGCAGACCTTCTGCCACTGGTTCTGCCCCGCGAGCGCCGCGACCGCGGTCATCGACGGCAGCGCGCCGACCCTGTCGCGGGTCGTGGTGACCTTCTCCCCCGGCGGCGGCGCGGTGTGCCGCGGCCCCGTGTGCACCGCGGGCACGGGCTCCTCGTCCATCGGCGGCGGAGGCACCGTGGGGTCGGGCTCGACCACCTCGGCGAGCCCCGCGTCGGGCGGCGGGAGCGTGTACGCCGGCGGGAGCACCGAGGGGAGCACCTCGCGCACGACGCTCTCGTCCTCGGTGGGTCGTAGCGGCCGGTCGGTGCTCCGCGCGACGGCCTCGTCCCCCGAGAGCTCGGAGGGGTCGACGGTCTCGTCGGGTGTCGTCTCGGCGCTCGATCCCACCGCTCCTCCGCGTCGTCCTCGGAACGCGGAGAGACTACCGCCGTCGCTCCCGCGGCGTCACCTCTGCGACAAGGCGCCCAACGGACCTGTACGCGGAGCGCGCCGGGGCGGTATCGCTAGGCCATGCCTCGCGCGCGCCACTGTCAGCTCTGCGGGTCCTCGCTGGTGGAGCGCGACGACGGAGACCGGCGTCGCCTCGCGTGCTCGGCGGAGGGCTGCGGCTGGGTCTTCTACGACAACCCGCTGCCCGTGGTGGCGGCGCTGGTCGAGCACGAGGGCGCGGTGCTCCTCACGAGGAACAAGGGCTGGCCGGAGGGCTGGTACGGCCTCGTCACGGGCTTCATCGAGCGCGGAGAGTCTACGGAGGAGGCCGCGCTGCGAGAGCTGAAGGAGGAGCTCGGGCTCGACGGCGAGGTGGTCTCGATGATCGGCGTGTACGCCTTCACCGAGCGCAACGAGCTGATCGTCGCGTACCACGTGCGCGCGACGGGGGCGGTGGTCGTGGGCGACGAGCTGGAGGGCTACAAGCGCGTGGCGCCGGAGAAGCTCCGCCCGTGGCCGATGGGCACGGGGCACGCGGTGCGCGCGTGGCTGGAGGCGAGGCGCGCTGAGGGGCTGCCGACGGCGTTGGCGCCTACCCCGCGCTGAAGTGCGGGGCAGGCCGGAGGTGAAGCCTGCGCCTCGCGCAGGCTCTTCACGGTTTCGTCCACGTGGGGTCGATCGTGAGTGTGCAAGCGCCACTGATGAGCCCTCGCCTCGCGAGGGCTTCACGCCATGGCCTGCCCCGCACTTCAGCGCGGGGTAGGCGCCCTCGCCTCTTCGCCCTTCGCCGCGGGCTTCGCGTCGGACCAGCAGCGCTCGCGCACGCGCTCGACGTAGGCGACGAGGTTGGGCTTCGACTTCAACCTCGCCTTCACGGCGTTCTCGAAGGGCGCGTCGTGCAACGCGTAGAGGAAGGCCCACACCGTCGCGTCGAGGGTGCGCGGGGAGTCTCCGAGCGCGTAGGGCTTCTCGCCCACGAAGGTCGCGAGCGCGTCGATGAGCTCGACGCCCATGGCCTCGACCTCGGCGACGGTGTGCCGCGCGACGCCCTGCGCCTTCGCCGCGTCGCGGACCTTTCCACGGATGAAGCCGGTCAGCGGCCCGGTGACGAGCCCGGGCACGCCCGCGGTCTTCAAGTACCTCGCGAACTCGGGCCGGAGCACCGCCCACCCGCGGTCGTCGTGCCAGCGGAGCGTGAGCACCACGAAGTACAGGTGCTCCTCGACCATCGACTGAAAGGCTCGCGAGAGCGCGCGCTCGTAGTCGGTGAGGCCCTCGTCGAGGTCGCGGTGCTTCTCGCTCAGGCGCTTGATGATGTGCGACGAGTCGCAGAGCACCTCGCCGTCGACCTCGACGTAGGGGAGCTTGCCCTTCGGGGCCTTGTTGCGGTCCCCCGCGTGGAGCGAGTGCTCCACCCCCGCGAGCTTGCACCAGGTCGCCACCTTCACGACGAAGGGGCTCAGGTCGATCATCTCGAAGGCGTGGAAGAAGCCGTAGATCTTCACCATGACGCGCCGAGGGGACGACGCACCGCGCGGCGCGTCAACTTTCAGGGAGTTCGTCACGCCCCGAGGCGGTCATGCTCTGAAGTTTCGTGGGATCACATCAGCGTCTCGGGTGACAACGTCAGGGAGATATGTCGCGCATATCCCCGACACCCTCGGGAACCCCCCGGGGATATGTCGCGCATATCCCTGACACCCTCGGGAACCCCCTCGGGATATGTCGCGCATATCCCCGACACCCTCAGCCGGCCCCTGGTCGGGTCGCCCCCGCTGGGAGGTCCTTCCACCGCGCGAGCAGCGCCTCGTCCATGGGGTCCCTGGCCTCCATGCGGAGCGCGGCGAGGTCGAGCGACTCGTAGCCCCAGAAGATGTCTCCGTCGACGTAGAGGGTCGGCACGCCGAAGACCCCGCGAGCGATGGCCTCGTCGGTGCGCTCCCTCACCCGCCGCTTCACCGCGTCGGTGCCCGCCTCGCGCAGCGCGGCCTCGCCGTCGACCCCCGCGCGGGAGACGATGGACGCGACGGTGGCGGGGTCGGTCACGCCGGGGCCTCCGCCCCAGGTGGCGTCGAAGAGGGCGTCGATCACCGCGCGGCGCAGCTCCTCGTCGAGGTCGAGGCTCGCGACGCGCAGCGCCAGCAGCGGGTTGAAGGGGTGCGCCGGCGGAGGCACCAGCGGCAGCCCCGCGAGCGCCGCGCGGCGTGAGGCGTCCTTGAAGACGTAGACGCGCTTCGCGGGGACCTCGGCGGGCCCCTTGGTGCCGTGCGCGTCGAGCATCGCGGCGAAGAGCACCGGGGCCGGATCGACCGCGCGCCCCTGCGCCTCGGCGACGGCGTAGACGCGCTTCCACGCGAGGTAGGCGTAGGGCGAGATGAAGTCGAAGTAGAAGGTCACGGGCTCGCGCGTCGACATCGCGCGGAGACGTCACACCACACCGCGC
>JAEYZO010000412.1 GCA_023428035.1 Pseudomonadota bacterium
CCTGCCCGACGCGGGCGACGTGGCCTTCGCGGCGCTCGCCCACCCCGACACGCGGCGCTACGACCCCTCTCCCTTCGGCGCCCTCGACGCGCGCGAGGCCGTCGCGGGCTACTACGCCGACCACGGCGCCGCGGTCGACCCCGCGCGGGTCGCCCTCTCGGCTAGCACCTCCGAGGCCTACGGCTGGGCCTTCAAGCTCCTGTGCGACCCGGGCGACGTCGTGCACCTGCCGCGGCCGGGCTACCCCCTCTTCGACGAGCTCGCGCGGCTCGAGGGCGTGACCCTCGCGCACTTCTCCGCGCACCCCGCGGGCCGGTGGACCCTCGACCTCGACGCGCTGCGCGAGGCCGTCACCGACCGCAGCCGCGCGGTGATGGTGGTGCACCCCGCGAACCCCACCGGGGCCTTCCTCTCGGGCGCCGAGCGCGACGCCCTCGCGGAGCTCTGCGCGGCGCGCGGGCTCGCCCTCGTCGTCGACGAGGTCTTCATCGACTACCCCGCGGGGGGCGACCCCGACCGCGCGGGCACCTTCGCCGACGAGGCCCGGTGCCTCACGCTCACCCTCAGCGGGCTCTCGAAGGTCGTCGCCGCGCCGCAGGTGAAGCTCGGCTGGGTGGTCGCCTCGGGCCCGAGGGGGCTCGTCGACGAGGCCCTGCGGCGGCTCGAGTTCATCACCGACTGCTGGCTGTCGGTGAGCGCGTCGGCGCAGCGCGCGGCGGCGCCGATGCTCTCCGCGCGGGGGCCGGTGCAGCGCGCGATCCGCGAGAGGGTCTCGCGCAACGAGCGCGCTCTGCGTGAGGCGATCCGAGGGTGCGGGCTCACGGCGCTCCCGCGGGAGGGTGGCTGGTACGCGACGCTCCGCGCGCCCGCGACGCGCAGCGACGAGGCCTGGGTCGAGGCGCTCGCGCGCGAGGCCGGGGTGCTGGTGAGCCCGGGCTACTTCTTCGACGCGCCGGGGGAGGGCTGGCTGGTCGTGAGCCTCCTGCCCCCGCCCGAGGTCTTCGACGAGGGCGCCGCGAGGCTCGCGCGCAGGGTCGACGAGGGCTGAGCGGCTACTCGAGCTCGCTCGTGACGGCGATGTTCGCGCCCTGGATCTCGCCGCCCACGATGCTCGCCGCGCGGGTGAAGGTCGACTGGGTCCCGTCGCCGTCGAGGTCGCCGTGGGCCACGGCCGCGAAGCTCGAGGTGCCGCCGGGCGAGGAGTACTGGTACCAGTGCGGCTGGTCGAGGCTGAACCCGATGGCCGCCCAGGCCACGTTGTTCGACCAGAGCAGGGGGTTGGCCTGGTACTTGTGGCTCGTCGGCGCCGTCGCGGGGAGCGGCGGGGCGTCGCAGAACGCGCTGCCCGCCCCGGTCGAGCTGCGCTCGTGCTGGTTCTCCCAGTAGACCACCTGGAGCCGGTAGATCGCCGAGAGCATCGTCGAGGCCTCGGAGGCCCGCGAGCGCTTGACGTAGCGGGTGAACGCGGGGAGCGCGACCGCCGCGAGGATGCCCATGATGAGCACGACGATCATCAGTTCGACGAGGGTGAAGCCTCGCGCGGCGCCGCGGCGCCAGGGGGGGAGCATCGGAGCGCGTCCGTCCTTTCTTGAAGGGAGGGAGTCGCTGCGAGAGAGCAGCGATTCCCCCCACGCCAGGGAGCGCTTCGCACGAAGCGGGCCACGCGAGAATTCCGGCGGTCGTAGCGCTCGCGCTCCGTCGAGGGTGTGCAATCCCTTGCTCGACGGTGACGCGCTTGGTCACCTCCCGGCGACGCGCCGGGGCGCGGACAGGGATTGACCGCGGGGCGCGGGCGCACTCATGGTCGCGCCGCCGCGCTCCCGCGCTCCCGAGGGATGTCACCCCCCGAGCGGCGAGGGGCGTCGGCGACGAAGGAGTGAGTGCCCCGATGACCAGCCCCGCCCTGACGATGCTCTCCCAGGAGGAGCGGATGTTCCGCGACTCGGTGCTCGATTTCGCCCGCGCCCGCGTGGCGCCCCACGTCTCGAAGATGGACGAGGCCGGGGCGATGGAGACCTCCCTCATCCCCGCGCTCTTCGAGATGGGGCTCATGGGGGTCGAGGTGCCCGAGGAGCACGGCGGCGCGGGGGCGAGCTTCTTCAGCGCGATCCTCGCGGTGGAGGGCCTCGCGGTGGTCGACCCGAGCGTGTCGGTGCTGGTCGACGTGCAGAACACCCTGGTGGCGAACGCCCTCCTGCGCTGGTGCTCCGACGCGCAGAAGGCGAGGTACCTCCCGAGGCTCACCAGCGAGTGGGTGGGGAGCTACGCGCTGAGCGAGCCCGCGTCGGGCTCCGACGCCTTCGCGCTGCAGTGCCGCGCGGAGAAGCGCGGCGACAGGTGGGTGCTCAACGGGCGCAAGCTCTGGATCACCAACGCCAACGAGTCGTCGCTGTTCATCGTGTTCGCGAACGTCGACCCGTCGAAGGGCTACAAGGGCATCACGGCCTTCCTGGTCGAGCGCGGCTTCGAGGGCTTCTCGGTCGGCAAGAAGGAAGACAAGCTGGGGATCAGGGCGTCGTCGACCTGCGAGCTGGTGCTCGAGGACTGCGTGGTGCCCGAGGAGAACGTGCTCGGCGAGGTGGGCAAGGGCTACCGCATCGCGATCGAGACGCTCAACGAGGGCCGCATCGGGATCGGCGCGCAGATGCTCGGGCTCGCGCAGGGGGCCTTCGACTACGCGATGAAGTACATGCTCGAGCGCAAGCAGTTCGGGCAGACCCTCGCGAGCTTTCAGGGGATGCAGTTCCAGTACGCGCGCTCGGCCGTGGAGATCGAGACCGCGCGGCTGATGGTCTACAACGCCGCGCGCCTCAAGGACGCCGGGCAGCCCTTCTTGAAGGAGGCGGCGATGGCCAAGCTCCACGCGTCGGAGGTGGCCGAGCGGGTGGCCTCGCAGTGCGTGGAGTTCCTCGGCGGCGTGGGCTTCACCCGGGAGTACCCCGCGGAGAAGTTCTACCGCGACGCCAAGATCGGCAAGATCTACGAGGGCACCTCGAACATGCAGCTCCAGACCATCGCGAAGCTGCTCCAGACCGAGTACGAGAAGCGCTGAGGGTCACCGCGCGCGGGGCAGGGTGAACGCGAAGCTCGCCCCGCCCTCGGGCGAGGCCTCGCAGCGGATCGCGCCGCCGTGGGCCTCGACGAT
>JAEYZO010000385.1 GCA_023428035.1 Pseudomonadota bacterium
CCGTTGGCGGTGTCGTAGGAGACGCGGGCGCCGAAGGCGCCGGTGGAGTCCTCGGCGCCGATGGTGGCGCTGCTGCCCAGGGCGCGGGGCTCCGAGGTGGGCGAGGCGGAGCAGTAGACGAAGTCGACCACCCCGGACTCGTAGAGCCGGGCCTGGAAGGTCAGCCGCGGCGCGGCGTCGTCGCTGCCGTAGGTGAAGTCCGTCCACTGGATGACGAAGCGGCGCGTGGCGCCGGTGCCGAGCTCACGGGTGAGCACCCGCGAGGGGGTCGCGCCGGTGACCACCCGGAGGTCGTCCCAGAAGGGAGCGACGAAGTTGTTGGGGGTGCTCGTCGAGGGGATGTTCGAGTTGGAGAAGGCCGTCGAGGGAGAGCCCGTCGAAGACGTCCAGAGCTGGGCGAAGCCGTTGGAGGTCACCGAGAAGTGCGTCGCCATCGCGCCGAAGAAGGGCACGGTGAAGGGCAGCGCGGTGATCGCCGAGCGGCTGTCGTCCTCGTAGGCCCCGCCCGTCTCCGTCGAGGGGAGCGAGGCGCCGCCGGTCACGTCGTCGCACATGGCCGCGGCCATGGGGAGCGGCGCGACGGTGAAGCCCGGCACCGCCGTGCCCATGCCCACCTCGAGGTTGAAGGTCCCGCTGGTGGTCGAGGTGCCCGCCACCGAGAGGGTGTAGGTCGTCGGCATGTCGCCGGTGTTGACCAGGTTGAGCGTCGCGGTGGCCCCGTCGGCGGTGGCGATGCTGCTGTCGCCGCAGGTGGTCGAGGTGCACGACACCAGCCGGCGCAGGATCGGTCGCCACGTGGCCATCGCGCCCGAGGGCACCGCGCGCACCGCCACCTGCTGCCCGGCGGGGACGGTCACCTCGTAGAAGAGCTGCCCGCCGTTGTAGGTGCTGCTGCACACGGTGGTGGCGCGGACGCCCTGGCGAGCGTCCTGGTTCATGGCCGCGGCGCCGGGGTTCACCACCACGGGCTCGGCGCAGAACTGCCCGGCCACGAGGGGCGAGAGCGCGGCGGAGACGTCGAAGGTGCCCGCGTTCGAGGGCGAGGTGGCCGCGACGCTGACGGTCACCACCCGCGGGGCCGAGCCGCTGTTGGGGATGTCCACCGTGGCCGCGGCGGGGGTGGTGCTCGTGCCGCCGATGGCGTTGTCGACGCAGGCCTCGGCCTCGCAGCCGTCGAACACGCGCAGCACGGGCTGGCGCAGGGGAGAGCCCGTGGGCGTCGCGGTCACCCGCGCGCGCTGCCCCGCGGGGATGCTCAGCCGGTAGAAGAGCTGTCCTCCGTTCTCGCTGCGGCAGGGGGCGGCGGCGATGGGCGCGCCCACGGTCGACTGCCCCGCGCGGGGGGTGCCCGGCACGAGGTCGATCGCGTTCTGGCAGGCCTGGCCGGCCATCAGCGGAGCGTTGCTGGCGCTGATGTCAAAGGGCACCGGGGCGTTGTCGCCCGCGGAGAGGGCCGCCGACACGTACACCCGCCGCATCGCGCCTGCGTTGGGGATGAGCAGGGTGGCGGGGTTGGAGCTCGACGCGGCGCTGGCCACGCAGGTGGAGGCGTCGCAGGTGTCGACCGCGCGGAGGGTGATGCCCGTGGTGCCGGTCATGCGGTTGAGGGTCACCGTGGTGATCGAGCTCGCGGGCAGGTCGAGGCCGTAGAAGAGCTGCCCGCCGCCGCTGGGGGTTGTGTTGCAGTACGCGGGGCCGCCCGCGGCGCCGAAGGTCTGGCCCATGATGGGCGTGCCCGGGGTGAGGGTGGTGGCCCCCGCGCAGGTGGCGTTGGCCGCGGGGTCGAAGCTCGTCGCCGAGAGCACGTAGGCGCCGCTGTTCGACGAGAAGCCCTCGACGATGACGGTGTAGGTGCCCGGGTCGAGCACGGCGCGCAGGAGCGAGGAGGTGCCGCCGCCGCTGTCGTCGTCGCAGGAGACCTCGCTGGCCGGGTCAAGGCAGGAGCGGCGCAGCGAGATGTGGGTGTCGAAGCTGGTGCCCCCGTCGGCGGTGCCCGCGTCGGCGGCGATGGCCGCGTCGGTCGAGAGGATCACGCCGGTGCGGGCGGTGACGGTGAGGGTGTAGACCCGCTCGGGGGCGGTGTTGCTCGCGCGGCAGCGGCTGGAGGTGATGACGTTCGGGCCGCCCACGGTGGTGCCCGAGAAGGACTGCACCGTGGCCGAGGGGAGGGTGATGGTCCCTTCGGAGGTGGGGCACATGGGGCCGGCGTCGACGGGGCCGGTGTCGGCGCCCGCGTCGGTGCCCGCGTCGGTGCCCGCGTCGGTGTCAGCGTCCATCGGAGGGCCGGCGTCGGTGTCGGCGTCGGTGTCAGCGTCGGCGCCCGCGTCGGTGTCAGCGTCGGTGGTGACAACATCGGGGCCCGCGTCGACGCCGGTGTCGGTCGGCACGTCGGGCTGGTTGCCCGTGTCGTCGCTCTTGCCGGTGTCGGCGCCGGTGTCGCCAGGGCCCGCGTCGGCGCCGGTGTCGAGGCGGCCCGTGTCGGTCGTCCCGAGGTCGCCGCTGGCGTCGAGGGGGGTGTTGTTCACCGGGTCGTCGCCGCAGCCCTGACCCACGAGGGCCAGGGAGGTAAGCGCGAGGGCCAGCGTCCATCGCTTCGAGGTCATCATCGGCTCCTGGAGAGGGTTGAAAGAGAAGTTCTGCCCCGGACACTTCGACGCACGCCGTCGCGGTTTCGATGCCGGGGAACATCGAGCTCGGGCGTCTGCGCGCTTCGCGTAGAAGAGCGCGACATGCGGCCGCGGGCGGTCATATCACGGACGGCGGCGGAGGCGTGAGGGTCGCGGCGAGGCGCCGCGGAGGCGGGTTCAACCCTCGTCGAGGGAGCCGCCGGGGGCGGGGCCGCCTTCGCGTTCGAGGTAGCGGAAGATGGTCCGGGGGTCGACGCCGAGGTCGCGGGCGGTCTTGGTGCGGTTGCCGTTGTTCCGCTCCAGCACCTCGAGGATGTACCGCCGCTGGAAGTCTTCCTTGGCCTTGTCGAGGGGCACGATGGTCTGGAGCGTGTCGGGGTGCAGGTCGAGGTCCTCTGGGCCGACGAGGGATTTGTCGCAGAGCACCAGGGCCTTCTTGATGCGGTTCTCGAGCTGCCTGACGTTGCCGGGCCAGTCGTACTTCTTGATGGCGATGAGGGCGTTGGGGGTGAAGCCCTTCACCTCGGCGTTCATCTCCTCGGCGTGCTTCTGGAGGAGGAGCCTGGCGATCACCAGCACGTCGTCGCCGCGCTCTCGCAGCGGGGGCAGGTAGATGTTCACGACGTTGAGCCGGTAGTAGAGGTCCTCGCGGAACTGCCCCTTGCGGATCTCGTCTTCGAGGTCGCGGTTGGTGGCCGCGAGCACGCGGATGTCGACCTTCTCGGGCCGCGCGTCGCCCACCTTCGTCACCACGCGCTCTTGCAGCACCCGCAGGAGCTTCACCTGCAGCGCGAGGGGCAGCTCGCCGATCTCGTCGAGGAAGAGCGTGCCCTTGTCGGCCGCCTGGAACTTGCCCGCGCGGGTGGTGACCGCGCCGGTGAAGGCCCCCTTCACGTGGCCGAAGAGCTCGCTCTCCATGAGCGTCGCGGGGATGGCCCCGCAGTTGATGACCATGAAGGGCCCCGTCGCGCGCGACGAGCGGTTGTGCACCTCGCGGGCGATGAGCTCCTTGCCGGTGCCGGTCTCGCCCGTGATGAGCACCGAGATGTCGGTGGGGGCGACCTTCTGCACCTTGCGGAAGACCTCGAGCATCGAGGCGCAGCTCCCGATGATCTCGCCGAAGCGCTGGTCCTTGAGCTTCTTCTCGAGCTCGGTCTTGTCGGACTTGAGGGTCTCGAGCAGCAGGGCGTTCTGGAGGATGAGCGCGGCCTGCGTGGCGAAGATGGTGAGCACGTCGAGGGCGCGCGGGTCGAAGAGGTTCGCGACCCGGTCGTTGCCCAGGTAGATGAGGCCCAGGAGGTCTCCGCCGGCGATGAGCGGGGCGCACATCACCGAGCAGAGCCGGAGGTTCATCACGGACGAGGCCCGCTTGAAGAGGGTGTCGTCGACGGCGTTCTCGACGATGAGCGGGCGGCGAGACTCGAGCACCTTGGCGATGATGCTGTCGGAGAGCTGGTGCACGGCGTCGGGGAGGGTCTCTTGCCGGAGGTTGCGGGCGGCGCGCACCTCGGTGGCGCTGCCGCGCAGGAGGATCACGAAGCCCTTGTCGGCCCCGGTGGCCTCGATGGCGCCGTCGAGGAGGCCTTCGAGGAGGGCCTGCACGTCGCGGGTCACCAGGAGCTTCTCGGAGAACTGGTGGAGCTTGCGGAGCCCGGTGAGCTCGCTCTGCCCGGCGTCGGATTGGGACTTCTGCCCGGGGGCCTCGGCCTCTTCGAGGAGGGAGAAGACCAGCTCGGCCTCTCCGAGCTGGACGCGGTCGTTGTGGGCGAGGCGCGCGCGGCGCTTGCGCTTGCCGTTGATCTGGATCTCGGCGACGGGGTCGACCTCGTCGAGGGAGAAATCACGGCCGTCGAAGACGATCTGGGCGTGCCAGGGGGCGACGCCGCGGGCCTCGACCACGACGTCGTTGCCCCCGGCGCCGCCGACGGTGGTGATGGACTTGTAGATCGGAAAGAGCTGACCGCGGCCGGCGGGGCCAATCCATCGGAGACAGGGCATTCGGACCTCGTGTGCGCCGGCCCTGTCAGTCCGTCGTCGGGTGACGCGGCGGCGCCCGGGGCAAAGATAGCCCCAGGTGCGGAGCGCCTCCAACGAGTGAACTGCGGGGGACTTGGCGTTGCGCGCCGGGGTCGCGATGCTACGGGCCGAGGACCTTGAGATCGCTTCGAGACATGGTCGCCGCGGGAGCGCTCGCGGCCTTGGCGGCGGTGGTGGGCGGGTGCGCGGGCACGACGCGGAGGCTCAACGACGCCGACACGGTGCAGCTCGCGCTGGAGAACCAGACCCACGAGACGGTGTGCTTCCTCTACCTGTCGCCGCGGGGCAGAGACTCATGGAGCGACGACCTCTTGAGCGGGAGCATCGACCCCGGGCGGCGGCGGGCGATCCGCCGGCCGCCGGGGGGGTGGGCCTTGGGCGCGGGGGA
>JAEYZO010000386.1 GCA_023428035.1 Pseudomonadota bacterium
GCCGTCGACCGCGTCGGCGCGGCGCTGAAGCTCCTCGCTCGACAGCGCGCGGCGCACCGCGGCGCCGGGGTTGCGAACCGTCTCCGAGAAGCGCTGCGCGGCGGCGCCCTGCACGTAGGCGTTCACGTCGAGGTCGCCGATGGCCATCAGCACGTAGTCGCGCTGCTGCGCGGCGGCGGCCTCGGCCGAGCGGCCCACGGTGGTCGCGCCGTTCGACACCACCTCGCCCGTGAGGGGGTCGTAGCCCCAGTGCGCGATGCCGCCGAAGGGCGAGCGCGCCCGGCCCGGGAAGTACGTGATGTGGTTGAAGCGCACGTCGCCGAGGCGCGCTCGGAAGCCCGGCTCACGGCAGGCCGTGGAGTCCGTCGGGAGCACGGGGTTGTGGCAGAGCACCACCGCGGGGCCGTTGCTGGCCTTGGGGCGCCAGCCGAGGAAGGCGCCCATCTCCTGCGGGCGCGTGCCCTCGTCGAAGAACTGCGCGTGGCAGGCGTCGCGCTCGCCGCCGGTGCGGCGGCACTCGACCTCGCGGGCGTTGGCGATGGCCGCCATGATCGAGAGGTCCCAGGTGGCGACGATCTCCTCGGTGGGGCCGCGCACCACCGAGGCGGCGGGGTCGCTCGCCGTGGGGAGGCGGTAGGTGCGGGCCGCGGCGTCGACCACGACGTGGTCCTGCATCTCCGGCGGCATCAGGTCGTTGACGTAGTACGCGATGGGCCGCACCTCGCGCTGGCGGTACGGGATGGTGCAGGCGTGGGCGACCATGTCGCACTGCGAGCCCGCGCGGGCCTGGTCCGTCGTCTGCCCGCACGCGTCGGCGGTGCCGTCGTTGTTCGCGTCGGCGTTGCTGTCGCACGCGATCGGGTCGCCGTTGGCGGCGCGCAGGTGGGAGCGCACCCAGACGTTGTGGATCATCTGGTAGCGGTGGAAGTTCTCGTCCACGACGCCGTAGCCCGGGTCGTACCCGTTGCGGTCGGCGCGGGGCCCGCCCACGAGGTCGTAGGGCGAGCGGGTGAGCTCCAGGGCCTCGAAGTCCCGGTCCTCCACCCGGCGGAAGGACGTACGGATCACCGACTCCTGGGGGTTGCAGGAGTACACGGGCCCGCGCGCGAAGAAGTTCGCGATGAGGCAGGTGGGCAGGGGCTCGCCGAAGAAGTACGAGTTGGCCGGCGCGACGAGCCACTTCGAGGTCACGTCGAAGTAGCCGCCGGGGTGGTTGCGGGCGTTGGCGGCCCTCACGCAGGTGCCGTTGGGGCCCTGCACCATCCCGGGCTCCATCTCGCAGAAGTTGTTGGCGGCCTGCGAGTTGGGGTTCGTCTCGTCCCAGGCCACGGGGGAGAACTGCAGGTCGCCGAAGAGCGAGCCGTACCAGACCCAGGCCCAGTCGGGGTTGTCGACGAGGTTCCGCGACCAGTCGACGCGGATGTAGTCGCGCTCGAACCAGCGGCGGTCGGCGACGTTCTCCTCGACGATGTTGATCTCCTCGCCGGTGGTGGGGTTGTAGCCGCGCCGGATGTCGAACTGGCTCTCGATGCGGTAGGCCGCGACGATGAGCCCGTTGGGGGTGCGGCGGGCGTTGGAGGGCGCGCGGTCGGAGCCGTCGATGTACTCGTAGCTCTTGCGCGCGATCAGGAGGTTCTCCTGGATCTCCCAGTGCACGCGGTCGACGTCGTCGTAGGTGCCCGCGGGCATCAGCGTGTTGTCCGCCGACGACTCGACCACGAAGTTGTTCATGTAGAACTCGGGGTCGTCGGCGGTGCCCGTGTAGTCATTGCCGACGAAGAAGCTCTTCTGGAGGGCTCCCTCGCGCACGCGGTTGATCGGGTCACGCTCCTGCGCGCAGTCGACGGTGATGGCCGCGAGCAGGCACAGGGCCAGCGCGGCGCGCGGTCGACCGGGTGAGAGTCGGGCGGCGTCGCGGCGCGCCCTCCATCGGGGGAACATCAAAGGCCTCCTGGGGGAATCAACGATCGGGTGAGCGGGTTCGTGACGGCGCGGCGTGGATGTCGCCCCGTCAGGGAGCGCCGCGCGGCGAAGCTACTACGGGCCCCCCTGGGGGTGCACGCCCCGCCGGGCTGCGCCGCGATGCGCCTTGCAGACGAGGCGGCGATCGGGTTCCGATGCCCGGCCATGGCCCTCAACGACCAGCCCCGGCAGAACGAAGACATCCTCTCGGCCCTCGGCGAGGTCCGCGCCCACGACGTGCCGTGGCGCTCGGGCCACGCGCTCGGGTACGTGTTCGAGACCGGCGCCGAGGCCCAGGCCCTGGGCAAGAGGGCCTACGCGGACTTCCTCACGGAGAACGGGCTCGACCCTACGGCCTTCCCCTCGTACCGGCGGCTGGAGAACGAGGTCATCGGGTGGGTGCTCGACCAGACCCGAGCCCCCGAGGGGGCCGTCGGGATCTTCACCTCGGGGGGCACCGAGAGCATCCTCCTCGCGGTGAAGGCCGCCCGCGAGCGCGCGGCGGAGCAGCGCCCGAGCGTGAACCGCTTCGAGCTGGTGCTGCCGATGACCGCTCACGCGGCCTTTCATAAAGCGGCCCACTATTTCGGCCTCGACGTGGTGCTCACCGAGGTCGACCCGCAGACCTTCTGCGCGAAGCCAGAGGCCATCGCGGCGGCGATCACCGAGCGCACGGCCATGGCGGTGGCCTCGGCGCCCTCCTTCGCGCACGGGGTGATCGACCCGGTGCGAGAGATCGCGAGGGCGTGCGTCGAGAAGGACGTGTGGCTCCACACCGACGGCTGCGTCGGGGGGTGGCTGCTGCCGTACTTCAGGGAGCTCGGCGCCGAGGTGCCCGACTACGACTTCGCGGTCGAGGGGGTGGCATCGATGAGCGTCGACCTGCACAAGTTCGCGTTCTGCGCGAAGGGCGCGAGCACGGTCTTGTTCCGTGAGGCCTCGCTCCGACGGTACGCGGCCTTCGCCTGCGGCCGGTGGACGGGCTACAGCCTGGTGAACCTCGGGGTGCAGAGCTCGAAGAGCGCGGGGCCCGTGGCCGGGGCGTGGGCGACGATGCAGCGCTTCGGGCACGCGGGGTACCGGGCCCAGGTCGAGGTGATGAAGGCCATGACCGATCGGGTGCGACGGGCGGTCGAGGCCCACCCCGAGCTCAGGGTGCTCGGTCGCCCGCCGATGAGCCTCTTCGCCTTCGCGAGCGAGGGCGTGAACGTCTTTCACCTGCAGGACGAGCTGCGGGAGAGGGGCTGGCACACGCGCGGGCAGTTGAGGCGAGGGAGCTCGCCGGAGAACCTGCACATCCTCCTGACGCCGGTGAACGCGCCGCACGTCGATCGCTTCGAGGCCGACCTCGCGGCGAGCGTCGAGGCCGCGAGGGCGCTGCCCGAGAGCGCGATGGCCGCGCAGCTCCGCGACACCTTCGCGTCGATGGACCCGGAGGAGGTCTCGGACGACGTGATCGCCGGGCTGATGTCAAACGCCGGGGTGAGCGAGGGGGCGCTGCCCGGGCGCACCGCCGAGGTGAACCAGCTCCTGAACGCCCTCCCGCCGGCCCTCGTGGAGCGGGCGCTGGTGCACTACATCGACGGGGCCTTCAGGCCCGCGCGCTGAGTCACGCCGCGGGCCTTGCCCCGGCTTCGCTCGCGGATAGACACTCGACGCCCTATGGCGGACGAGCGGAACGACCCGGTCGACGGGCTCAAGGCGCTACCCTCTGAGGTCCGAGGGCGGCTGAAATCCCTGCGAGAGTCGCTGGTGGCGGGCGCGGGAGAGGCGCTCGCGTCGATCCTCGTGATCGGCAGCGCCGCGCGGGGAGACTGGCGTCAGGGGCGCAGCGACGTCGACCTGATGGTGGTGCTCCGCGACGACCGAAGGGAGGTGCTCGCGCGCATCGGGCACCCCTTGCTCCTCGCCCGCTACGCCTCGCGCGTCGAGGCGATGATCCTGCGCGAAGACGAGATCCCCCACGCGGCCGACGTCTTCCCGCTGCTTTACGACGAGGCGGGCGAAGACGGGGTCGCGATCCACGGGTCGAGCCCCTTCGCCGGGCTCAAGATCTCCGACCGTCACCGCGCCCTGCGCATCGAGCAGGAACTCCGCGAGGCCCGCATTCGCCTCCGACGGATGGTGACCGACGGCGACGGCGCCCCCAGGTCCCTCGCGATGGCGGTCGAGAGAAAGCTCCGTCAGGTGCGGTCGCCCTTGCGCTCGCTCCTGCGCCTTCGGGGGACCGACCCCGGGGCCGACCTCGTCGCGGTGCTCACCGCCGCGGGCAAGGCCTTCGCGGTCGACGTGACGGTGCTAGGCCGCGCGCAAGAAGACGCCGCGGGCGCCTACGACGCGCTCACGGCCCTCCTCGCCGCCGCCATCGACGAGGCCGACCGTCGAAACCTCCACCAGGAGACGCCCGGATGATCGAGCTCTTCGATGTCTTCCCCTTCAACCTCCCGCCGGGGATGGCCTTCTTCGGCGTGTACATCGTCGCCTCCATCGCCGCCTTCGCGCTCGCTCGCGTGCTCGGTCGCGTGGTCGCCGGCGCCCTCTCGCCGGCCCCCTCGGCGTCCGCGCCCTCGTACACTCCCGAGGGCGCATACCGCGCGGGGGCGGCGAGCGCGCGCCCTGGAACGCTCGCGGTGGGCTGGCTCCCCACGGGCGAGCAGGTCTACGCCGTGGCCTGGCTCGAGGGCGGCGACGCGGCGGTGCAGCGGGCGATCCTCGCGGCGCTCGCCTCGGAGGGGTGGGTGGCCCCGATGAGCGGATCGAGCTACTTGATGGTGCGCTCCGGCACCGCGCCCGACCGGGTGATCGACACGGCGCTGCGTTCCCTCCGCGGGCGAGGCTCGACGGTGAACTACGACAACGTGCGCGCGGCGGCGCTCGACGCGGCGAGGCACCACGCCGACGAGTTCCGCGCGGTGGCCGACGCCTCGGGTCTCACGGCGACGATCACGGCGCGCCTCGTCGGGCTGCTGCTCACGCTCGGCGCGGGCTTCACCCTCGAAGTGATGGCCGTGCTCCGCATGGTCGTTCGCTCGGAGATCTATGGCAGCCGCGCCCCGGTGCCCGCGATCCTCGCGATCGGGATGATCGTGGTGGCGATCGTGACGGTGGTCTTCGCCTTCAAGGGCGTCGAGATCCCGCGAAAGACCGAGTACCTCAACTGGCTCCGCGACGCGACGAGCTCGCTGCGCTCAGAGGTGGGCGCGGGTCGACGCACGACCTCGACCGAGGTGGCCCTCGCGGTGGCCCTGGGAGGGGCCGCGGTGGTCGCCGCGGTGCCGCTGATCGCGGCCTTCATGCCGCCGATCCCGGTGTCGACCTCCAGCGACAGCTCGTGGAGCAGCGGGAGCTCGTGCGGCGGTGGCGGTGGCTGCGGCGGTGGCGGTGGCTGCGGCGGCGGTGGCGGGTGCAGCTAGTTCGTCGCCCATCTCAACATCACCCGAGGTGATCTCAACATCACCCGAGGTGATGTTGACCACCCCCGGGCGAAGGGTTGGCCGGCC
>JAEYZO010000487.1 GCA_023428035.1 Pseudomonadota bacterium
CCCTCGCACCGCGACGGCCTACCCCCGCTACGACCTCACCTTCGTGCTCGACTACAACGCCCCCGCGCAGGGCTTCGACATCGAGGTCGAACCGCGCGCGTCGCGCCTCGACGTGCACCTCAACGTCGACACCACGGGCAGCTTCAACGGCGAGATCGACAACCTCAAGACCACCATCGGCACGGTGGTCATCCCGCAGCTCCGCGGCCGGGTGACCGACCTCGCGATGGGCGTCTCGCGCTTCGCCGACTTCCCCATCACGCCCTTCGGCCGCAACACCGACCAGCCGTACAACCTCCTCACGCCGGTCACCCTCGACCTCGGGCGCGTCGCCAACGCGATCTTCTCCCTCGACATGCCCCTGCAGAACGGCGGCGACCCCGCGGAGTCGTGGGGAGAGGCCCTCTGGCAGATCGCCACCGGCCGGGGCTACCCCGGGGTCGGCTCGGGAGACTCCCGCGGCGCGATCTCGCAGTTCTTCAACACCGCGGGGCTCACCTCGCCGGGCGGGGTGGGCTTCCGCAACGGGTCGGCGCGGGTGGTGGTCAACGTCACCGACGCGCCCTCGCAGGAGCCCTACACGTACCTGAGCGCGGTGCCCAACACGCACTCCACGAGCGAGGCCGCCGCCGCCCTGCGCGGGGTGAACGCGAGGCTCATCGGAATCGCGTCGGGGGAGCCCGCGAGGCCGCAGCTCGAGGCCATCGCCATCTCGACCGGGGCGGTGATCCCGCCCACCGGGGGCGCGTGCCCCACGGGCGTGCGGGGGAGCTCGCGGGCGGCCACCCGAGGGGTGTGCCCGCTGGTCTTCGACATCCAGCCCGACGGGTCTGGCCTCGGCGCGGCGGTGGTCGAGGCCATCGTGCGCTTCCTCGACACCCTGGCCTTCCTCGCCGTGAACGGCACGGCCACCGACGACCCGAACAGCTTCGTGCGCTCCATCGAGGCCGTCTCGGCGCGCACCAGCAACGGCACGCCGACGCCCTCGCGCGAAGACCGCGCCCCCGCCGCGCGAGACGGGGTGCTCGACACCTTCGTCGACGTGCCCACGCGCACCACCCTGGGCTTCCGGGTCAACCTGCAGAACGTGACGGTGCCCCTGCAGGAGTTCCCGCAGGTGTTCTTCGTCCACGTGCAGGTGATGGGCGACGGCGTGGTGGTGGCCGAGCGCGTGGTGCGGGTGATCGTCCCCGAGGGCCCCAAGCCCGACGGCGGAGACGCCCGCCCCGACGCGGTGATCGACGCCGTGGTCGAAGACACCCCCGCCCCCGCCGACACGGGCCCCGCCGACACCGGCCCGACCGATACAGGTCCTAGGGACACGAGCGTCACCGACACGGGACCGAGCGATACGGGTCCGACGGACGCTGGCGTCGTCGACGCGGGGGTCGATGTCCCCACGGACCTCGTCGCGCCCGAGGACGCAGCCGTGGAGACCGACGCAGGCGAGGGAGACACCTCCGCGCCCGACGCGGGTGAGCTCGACGTCGACGAGGGCGGCGCCACCTGAGCGAGAGGTCGAGACCTCCACCCCTTTCAAGGTGCGTGAAGCGCTTCGCTCACGGGCTGGGGTTGGCCGCTGCCGCGGCTGCACCCCAGCCGGGAGGAGCCACGACTCCCTGCATGTTGAAAGGGGTGGGGTGAGGGCCCCTGCCCTGTCGCTTGTAGTGAGACAGGGGCCGGTGGTGAGGGCGCGCCCATCGCGCGACGCAGGAGAGGGGACCGCTGGGGCGGCGCTCAGTCGACGGGGCGGCCCTTGAGCACGCGGGCCTTGAGCCAGCTCCGCACGAGGGCGAGGTGCTTCTGCTCCTCGGCGAGG
Organism: Pseudomonadota bacterium; assembly: GCA_023428035.1. GTDB lineage: Bacteria > Myxococcota_A > Polyangia > Polyangiales > JAEYZO01. Next base: position 1,820 of record JAEYZO010000487.1, read on the forward strand.
GCGTCGCGGAAGCGCGCGGCTATGTCTTCGTGGCCGAACTGCTCGGCCATCTTGATGAGCAGCGCCCAGCCGTCGTTGTCGACGAGCTCCGCGATGAGCACCGCCTCGAGGCACTGCGTGAAGGTCGTGCGCGGGTCGGTGAGCACCTTGGGCAGGCCCATCGAGGCCACGCCCGCGACGTCCGCTGCGGGGGTCTCCACCGTGGGGTCGCCGCCGAGCTCGCCGATGGCCGCGCGGAGCAGCGCGAAGTGCGCCATCTCCTCGTCGTGGATCTGCCGGAGCTGCCCGAGCGTGGGCTCCATCTCGGTGTCCGCGAGGTGCTGGTACTTGCCGATCAGGGCCTCGTAGAGCCGCGTGCCCGTGCGCTCGAAGGCGAGGCGCTCCCCCAGGCGGTCGATGAAGCTCGCGAGGTCCGCTCCCTTCACCGCGTTGACGACGGCGCCGAGCGCCCCCTTCATCGACGCGGGCGGGGGCACCGACCCGACCTTCGCCTTCGCGGTGACGTAGTCGTCGCGCAGCGCGTCGAGGAGGAGCTCGTCGCCCACGGAGGTGGGCTCGCCCTCCCGCGCGCCCTCGACCAGCGCCTTGCCGTCGACCGGCGAGGTCGCCATGCCCGTGCGGTTCATCCCCATCTCGGTAACGCTGTTCATCACGCCCTCGCCTCTCGCTGGCGACGCGTCCCGTCGCCGTTGACCCTCACGCCGAGCTCGGTGCCCGGCGACCACTGGTAGCCCGCGGCCACCGACTCCGACGGGCAGCCCTCCGCGTGGAGCCGCTGCCGGTACTCGATCGACGCCCGCGACTCCTGCTCCCGCGGGACGATCTCTGCGCCGTTGGCGCGCAGCTCGGTCTCGCGGGCGAGCACCTCGCGCACGTAGGCCCGCTGGCTCGCGTGGGGGATCGGGTCGGGCAGCTCCGCGGGGAGGAGCTCCGCGGGGTCGCGGCGCTCCACCCGCTTCATCACTCCCATCACGTGGTGGAGCTGGCCGAGCTCGTAGTCGAGGAAGCGCTCCCAGACGCGCTTGATCCGGGGGTTCGACTCCTGCTCGACGCAGGCGAGGTAGTTCCACACCTCGGTGGCCTCGTGCATGAGCCACTTCTCGATCCAGGTCTCGGTCGGGTCGATGATCGACTCGTACTGGGTGACGTGCTGCTCCTCGACGGCGGCGATCTCGGCGTAGAGGAGCCGCGCCGCGGGGTCGCTGAACGAGGGCCCGACGTTCATGTAGTAGTCGTGCGTCTGGTGCTCGGCGGCCATGATGGTGCCCGCGTGGAGCTTCGAGAGCGGCGACGCGGTGGCCTTGTCGTAGGGCCGGCGCAGGTCGTCCTCGGGGGCGCGGTGGTGGAACATCGTCGCGCGGCCGGGGCGGATGTCCGTGTAGCACTGGAGGATGTTGTTGGCGTCCTTGCCGTCGACGCGGTCGAGGAGCGCCGCGTAGCGGTAGAGGTGGTCGAAGTCTTCGAGCAGGCCGAAGTGGTAGACCTGCCGGAGGTAGGGGTCGGCCTCCTGCATCGCGACGGCCGCGGTGATCTCGATCGCCACCTGCTCGAAGCCGATGGTGGTCTCGAGCTGCGACTGGTCCCCGGGCAGGAGCCAGTTGATGGCGGTCTGCTGGAACTGCTCGACCCGGCGCACCCGCGCGAGGTCGAGCTGCAGGTCGCGGTTCATCCTCGCGCAGGCGTGGCTGAAGCGCAGCGACTCCGACTCGATCCCGTTCATCAAGATCACCCGCACGCGGGTGAAGGCGTCGTCGTCGAGCTTGCTGATGGGGGCCTGGACGATGTCCTTCCAGGTGAACCGTTGCTCCGCGAGGGGAGTCCCTCGCTCTCGCATGATGTCGAGCGCCATCGTGCACCTCTCCTCTCGGGCCCTGCGCGGGCGCCGGTGTGAGAACTCGTTCGCGGGGGTCTGAGATGCCCGGCGGCGGGCGCGAGGGTCGGTGGCCCGCGCGCTTCGCACCCGCTGCAGACTCCGCAAGGCGTGCAGCCGCGACGCGCGACGCGGCGACGCGGCATCACAGGCCGCGGAGGTGACCAACCATGAAGACCCCTTCCCTGGCGCTGACCGTTCTCCTCGCCGCGTGCGCGTCGTCCTCGACGACGGAGCCGCGCTCCGCCGGCGACGTCCGCGCGGGCGCCGCCACGCAGGCTGACGGCGAGGTCGTCGCGGTGCTCTCGACCATCGACCACGGAGAGATCGAGCAGGGCCGCCTCGCGCAGTCGAACGCCACCGACGAGGCCGTGCGCGAGTTCGGCTCGCGCATGGTGTCGATGCACACCGAGGCCAGCGCTCGGATGTCGGCCCTCGCGCGGCAGCAGGGCATCTCCCCGACCGAGAGCGGCGAGAGCCGCAGCGTCGCCGCCGCGGGGATGTCCGTCCAGCAGACGCTCCAGGGGATGCGCGGCGCGGACTTCGACCGGGCCTACATCGACGCGCAGGTGACGCAGCACGCCGAGGCGCTGCAGAAGATCGACCAGACGCTGATCCCTCGGGCGCGCAACGAGGCGCTGCGGTCGGCCCTCCGCGACGACGTGCGGCCGATGGTGGCGTCGCACCTCGAGCGAGCGCGGGAGATCCAGTCGCGGCTGCGCGGCTCGTGACGCCGCCCCTCCGATGAGCGACGACTCCGCGGGACCGACGCGCCTGCCCCTCGCCCCCGCCGACGGAGCGGCGCGCCCTCCCCTCTCGGAGCGCCTCGCGGCTCGCGTCGCGCCCGCGGAGCTCGTCGAGCCCGACGGAGACCGCCTGCGCTGCGTGGCGTGCGCGCACCGCTGCTCGCTCTCCGAGGGCAAGGTCGGCGCCTGCGGCGTGGGCTTCGTCCGCGACGGGGCGCTGCGCGCGCCCTTCGGCTACGTCGCCCGACGCAACGCGCGCGCGGTGGAGACCAACACCGTCTTCCACGTCCGCCCGGGGGCGCTCTCGCTCACCTTCGGGATGTACGGCTGCGACCTTCGCTGCCCCTACTGCCACAACTGGCGCACCTCGCAGGCCCTGCGCGAGGGCGTCGAGGCGGAGCACCCCGTCGACGTCACCGCCGCGGCCCTCGTCGACGAGGCCGTCGCCGCCGGCTGCGAGGTGCTCTGCAGCGCCTACAACGAGCCGATGATCACGGCCGAGTGGGCGCGGTCGGTCTTCTCCGAGGCGAGGGCGCGCGGGCTCGCTACGGCGCTGATCTCCGACGGGCACACCACCCGCGAGGCGCTCGCGTACCTGCGGCCGGTGACCGACGTCTTCCGCGTCGACCTCAAGGCCTTCGACGAGCGCGGCTACCGCGCCCTGGGGGGGAGCCTCGCGCCGGTGCTCGACGCCATCATCGAGGCCCGCGCGCTCGGGTACTGGGTCGAGGTGGTCACCCTCGTGGTGCCGGGCTTCAACGACGACCTCGGCGCGCTGCGCGAGGCCGCGCGCGCGCTCGCCGCGGTGGACCCGTCGATGCCGTGGCACCTCAACGCGTACCAGCCGCGGTACAAGCTCGCCGGCACGACCCCGCGCGCGCCGGCGATCACGATGGTGTCCGCCGCGGGCATGGCCTACGCGCAGGGGCTGTCGTTCGTGTACGTCGGCAACGTCGGCGCCGAGGCGCGGGAGCTCGGCCACACCCGCTGCCCGCGCTGCCTCGCGACGGTGGTCGAGCGCGACGACTACCGCGCGGTCTTCGTC
>JAEYZO010000541.1 GCA_023428035.1 Pseudomonadota bacterium
GAGGAGCGACGCGTACTTCAGGTACGCGAGCGACGAAGGATGGCGCCCAGGCGACGCGCATCGCCGTGCGCACGAGCGAGCGACGATGGATGGCGCCACAAGGCGACGCGCATCGCCGTGCGCACGAGCGAGCGACGATGGATGGCGCCACAAGGCGACGCGCATCGCCGCGCGCACCCCGCGCGCACCCCGCGCTACCGCAGATCCCCCCGCAACACCGACAGCACCGCGAGCAGCGCGGGCGCCACGGTCTCCGTCCGCAGCACCCGCGGGCCCAGTGACACCGCGACGAAGCCCCTCGCCTCGGCGCGTCGCACTTCTTCCTCCGCGAGCCCGCCCTCAGGACCGACCAGCACCGCGACCGCCCCCTCCTCGTCACTCCTCTCCAGCACTCTCCGCAACGGCGCGGTCGCCCCCTCCCACGCCACCAGCCTCAGCGAGTGCTCCGCCGGAACCGCGTCGAGGGCCTCACCGAGCGTCATCGCGTCGAGCACCGCGGGCACCTCCGCGCGCCCGCACTGCCGCGACGCTTCTTCCGCGATGCGCGCGAGCCGCTCGTGGCGTCTCCGCGCCCCGTCGGCCTTCTCCCGCGGAACCGACCGCGCCGTGTACACCGGGCGCAGCGCGAGCACCCCGAGCTCCGTCGCCTGCCGCACCACCGCGTCGAGCTTGTCCCCCTTCGGAACGCCCTGGAGCCACAGCACCCGCGCCCCGTCGGCGCCCGCGCCGCGCCGTGTGTCTCCCTCGCACGCGAGCTCGACGACCTCACCCAGCACCGCGCGCACCACCGCGTCGCGCTCTCGCCCTTCGCCGTCGAAGAGCACGACGCGCTCGCCCGCTCTCGCGCGCGTCACCCTCGCGAGGTGGTGACCGACCTCTCCGCGCACCGTCACCACCGCCGCGTCGATCTCGTCGGGCGCGACGCGCACGCGGGCGGTCACGCGAGGCCCACTCTGCGAACGCGGGGACGGCGCGCGCGGCCCTCCCCCCTCACGCCCGCACGAACTCCGGCGCGACCCACTCGCCCTCGACCTCGGCGCCGTCGGGGGTGAGCCCCTGCGCGCGGTACGCCTCCACCACCGCCCCGAGCTGCTCCACCAGCACCCCCGAGAGCACCAGCGCGCCGCCCGGCTCCACCTTCGCCGCGACCTCGGCCGCCAGCGGGATCAACACCGCCGCCTCGATGTTCGCCACCACCAGCGTCGAGCGCTCGGTCACCACCTCTACCCCGCCCGCGCGCAGCTCGATCCGCGACGCGAGCCCGAGCGCCTCGGCGCCCTCCTGCGCGTAGCTCACGGACTCAGGGTCGATGTCACAGGCCACCGCCCGCGGAACACCCTCCATCAACGCCACGAAGGACAAGATCCCCGACCCGCACCCGAGGTCGATCAAGAGCGGGTGCTCGCCCTTCGCGACCCTCCTCTCGATGGCCCTCGCGGCGAGCGCCGTCGAGGGGTGCTGCCCCGTTCCGAAGGCGCGCCCCGGGTCGAGGCTCATCACCAGGTCACCGGGCTCAGGGTCGTAGGTCATCCACGACGGCACCACCACCACCCGCGGGGTGAGCCGCGTGGGGCGCCAGTGGGCCTTCCACGCGTCGTTCCAGTCGTCGCCGACGACGTACTCGATCCTCGCGTCGTGCTCGGCCTGCACCTCCGCGAGGGCCGTGTTCGCGGCGGCCTCGTCGGTGAAGCTCGCGCGCAGCGTGACCCCCTTGGCGCCCCCGCGAGTGAGGGTGGTGCCGTCGCGCTCCTCGATGCCCTCGGCACCAAGAAGGGTGAGCCGTCCGATCAACACGTCGACCGCCTCGGGAGAGGCCTCGACCACGAGCACGGGGTAGCGCGGGGTGTCTTCGCTCATCGTTGGGCCGCGGAGCCTACTCACGCACCGCGGCGCGCTTCAACGCCCTCGCGCGCGCCCAGACCTTGTGGTGCAGCGCGATGTACACCACGTCGACCAGCAGGATCGAGACGTACAAGAACACCATGTACGAGTAGGTCGTGGGCTCTGTGACGTGCGGGTGGGTGTTGAGCCTGCCGTCGACGAACTGCGCGGGCCACCAGCGGTAGAGGAACACCGAGCCCGCCGCGGTGCCGATCATCTTGAGCCACGCGGCGCCGTACGAGAGCCCGCGCCCCTCCGGCCGCCCCGCGAGGGTGAAGGGGTACATCAGGCTCATGGCGAGGTTCATCGACATCGACGAGGCCACGCCCTTCACGTCGTTGAAGTACAGGGTGAAGGTGTAGAGGCACGCGCACGACATCGCGAACGAGGCCGCCGCGAGCGGGTAGAACCAGCGCTGCACCGCGCCCTCGCCCTGCTCCCCCCGCCCGTAGCGCAGGAACTGGTAGACGATCACCAGGTCGAAGACGAACCAGAGCCGGTTGCCCCACACGAAGAAGTCGATGAGCTTCGCGCCGGTGAGGTCGAAGCTGAAGATCGCCTCCCAGACGATGTTCAGCATGAGGCTCGGCCAAGGGACCCCGTAGCTCTTGTCGCGGCAGCCCTTGAGGATGATGAGCACGTACGCGACGGTCCACGCGAGGTACATCACCGCGCCGACGGCGAGCTGAGACGGGCTGAACCCGGGCTGCGCGAGGATCTTGTCGATGAAGCCCATGGGTGGCGCTCCCCTTCGCGGAGACATCATCGCGGACGGGCGGCTCGGGAGACAATGCCCGCGATGCCCCTGCACCACCTCGCGCTGCGCTGCGCCGACCCCGAGGCCCTCGCGGGCTTCTATCGTGACCTCTTCGAGCTCCCCCTCGCGCGGGTCACCGAGTCAGGCTCCCGCTGGCTCGACCTGGGAGACGGCTCCGTGCTCATGCTCGAGCGCCGCGAAGCGACCGAGCCCGCCGTGCCCCAAGGCTCGATGGAGTTCTTCGCCCTCGCCACCGACGAGCCCGGCCTCGCGCGCTTCGAGGCCCGCTGCGCGGCGCTGGGCGTGACCGTCGAGCACCGCACGCGCTTCACCCGCTACGCCCGTGACCCCGAGGGCCGACGCGTGGGGGTGTCGTGCTACCCCCTCGACGCGAAGGGCTGACGACGCCCGGTGTCTCAGGGGTACAGTCGCCCGCCATGACGACCCCGCACATCTCCGCGCAGCCCGGCGACTTCGCCGACGTGGTGCTCATGCCCGGCGACCCGTTGAGGGCGAAGTACATCGCAGAGCGCTTCCTCGAGTCGCCGAAGCAGGTGACGGCGGTGCGCTCGATGCTGGGCTTCACGGGCACCTTCCGCGGTCGGAGGGTGTCGGTGATGGGCCACGGGATGGGCATCCCCTCGGTGTCGATCTACGCCACCGAGCTCGCGACGAAGTTCGGCGTGAAGGTGCTGATGCGCGTCGGGAGCTGCGGCGCCGTGCTCCCCGACGTGAAGCTGCGCGACGTGATCGTCGCCCTCGGCGCCAGCACCGACGCCAAGGTCAACCGCATGCGCTTCATGGACCACGACTTCGCCGCCGTGGCCGACTTCACCCTCGCGCGCCGCGCCGTCGAGGCCGCCGAGCGCCTCTCGCTCCCCGTGCGCGTCGGGCAGGTCTTCTCCTCAGACCTCTTCTATCACCCGCAGCCCGCCCTCTGGGACCTGCTCGAGAAGTACGGCGTGCTCGGCGTCGAGATGGAGGCCGCCGGCCTCTACGCCGTCGCCGCCGAGACCAAGACCCGCGCGCTCACCCTCCTCACCGTGAGCGACCACATCCGCACGGGGGAGCACCTCTCCCCCGACGAACGGCAGACCACCTTCGACGCGATGATCTCCGTCGCCCTCGAGGTCGCCCACGCCGAAGCCGGCTGAGCGCTACAGCGACCCCGACAGCCCGAACACCGCGCCCCCCGCCGTCGGAGACACCGACAGCGACGCCCGCGGCGCCGGCCTCCCCCCCGTGCGCGGCGGGCGCGCGAACCACACGACCCCGCCCACCACCGCCGCCGCCCCCACCCCGAGGGCCACGTTGGTGAGCGTGTTGAAGGTCACCGCGCGGTCGTAGCCCGAGCGCGCCGACTCGGGGCAGCCGAAGTCGTCGCACTGCGAGAGGTACTCGTCGCTCGCGGCGTTGCGCACCACGAAGAACACCACGCCGAGGCCCAGGCTCACCGCCCCCGCGCCGAAGAGCACGAAGGGCCCCGCGCCCACGCGACCGCCCCGCGAGCTCCTGAGGTCGTCGCCGCGGATCATCTGCCGGTTCATCGTCGCCGGGTCGACGCTCGGCCCTCGCCTCGAACCGACCGTCGACGTCGCCGCGGGCTCCCGGGCCACCCCCGTAGGCGCGCGCTCCAGCGAGATCACCACGGGCTCCGTGGCCCCCGCGCCGACCTCGACCTCACGCACGAAGAGCCGGTAGCCCGGCGCCGTCGCCGTCACCCGCACCGCGCCGGGGGTCACCACCCGCGCCGCGCCCCACTGCGTCTCAGGCAGGAACTCCCCGTCGACGTTGACCCGCGTGCTCGGCGGCGGGTTCACCACGCGCACCTCGACGCGGCCTACCTGCTCCTCCATCGTCGCGAGCACCCCGCGGCAGGCCTCGAGGTGCTCGCTCGCCCCGGGCGCTCGGTCTCGCTGCGCCTCGGAGACGCAGCGCTCGGCGCTGCCCAGCGCGGGGCCGGTCATCCCGAGGGCGGCCTGCTCCTCGGCGATGAACCTCCGGAGCGACACGGTCATCCCGAGCTGCCCCGCGCGCTGCGCGAGGTCGAGGGCGCGCTCGTGGTCGCCCGCGGCCCGCGCCTGCAGCGCGTCTCGCGTGAGCGTGAGCCGCGTCGCCTCGAGCACCCCCGGGTCTGTCTGCGCCAGCGCCGCGCCGCCGCAGCACCACAGCGCCGCCGCGAGCGCGCCCGTCACCCTCCACCCACGCCCGCTCCGCACCGTTCGACCCGTACGCACGACCGCCCGCACCATACACCACGCCCCGCGCGCCGCGCCGCCACGCGGCGGGCGTACAATGCCCGCCATGCGATCGGTCTCGGACCTGGTGGAGCTCGCCGTCCTCGGCGTCTTCGGCCTCGTGCTCTCGATGGGCATCCCCTACTTCGCGACGCTGCTCATCGAGTCTCACTGGCGCCCTCGCTGGGTCCGCGCCGCGGGCGTCACCCGCGCGCCGGTGCCCGTAGGAGACGGCGCCTACCGCGAGGGCACCGCCGACCGTGAGAGCCCCGTGCCCGCGCGCCATCAGGCCCCGCGCCCCCTGCGCCTCGCGGCCTTCTGCGGCTACTACCTCGCCCAGATGCTCGTGCCCGCCACCCTCGTGTGGCTCCTCGGGCTCCTCGTCGCCGCCGACGGCGCGCGGGGGCTGTCCTCGCAGTGGCAGCCCCTGCTGCTCCTGTACTTCCCCGGGGCGGCCGCCGCGGTGCTCACC
>JAEYZO010000552.1 GCA_023428035.1 Pseudomonadota bacterium
CGACGGCGGCGGCTCGCTCGCCCTCGGGCGTCTCTTCTTCTTCGTCGTCTTCGTCCCACGCGTGCTCGGGGCCGAGCTGCCAGCCCGTCACCCGCGAGATCACCGGCGCGATGATCCCCTGCATCGAGCCCACGCTCAGCGAGAACAGCACCCCCGCGGGGCCCAGCAGCGCGCCGATCATCGCGAGGAGCTTCGCGTCCCCGAGGCCCATCCCCTCTCGCTTCAACAGACGGCTCCAGATGAACCACAACGAGAAGGGGATCGCGAAGCCCAGCCCAGCCCCGATGAGCGACATCCGAAGCCCCACCCCTGGGAGGAACGCGCTCACCGCGATACCGATCACCGTGCCCGAGATCGAGATGAAGTCAGGGATGAGCAGGGTCTCGAGGTCGATGAAGGCCGCCGTGAGCAACCCCCACGCGAAGGCGAAGCGCGCGAAGAAGAGCGCCAGGCCCACCGACATGGCCTGCGTGGGGTCACCGCGCCAGAGGCGCTCCATCAGGGCGAAGGCCGCGAGCGCGTAGACGGCCTCGACCAGGGGGTACCGGGGCGAGATGGGGGCCTTGCAGTCGCGGCATTTCCCCCGGAGCCAGAACCACGCGAGGATCGGTACGTTGTCGTACCCGCGCACGGGCTTGCCGCAGTGCGGGCAGTGCGACCCCGGCCGCACCATCGAGAGCTCGTTGGGCCAGCGGTAGATGGCCACGTTGGCGAAGCTCCCCCAGCAGGCGCCCCAGCAGACGGCCAGCAGGCGCAGGTACCAGACAGGGAGGTCTGCGAGGGTCATGCGTCAGCGGCCGTAGCACACCCCGCGCGGATCGCGGGAGTTCAGGGCGCGGGCGGCGACGAGGGCGAGGCCAGGCCGCCCCGTAGTCGGCGCAGCTCGTCGCGGGCGCGGCGCAGCTCCCACGCGAGGGTGAGCGAGCGGAGCGGGTCGGCCGCGTTGCGCTTCACGAACTGCTTGAGGTTGCGACGGGCGCGGTCGCGGTCGCCGGTGCGCGCGTAGAGCAGGCCCAGCACGAAGCGGCCGTAGCCCTCGCCGCAGCGGGCGCACTCGAGGTCGCTCACCCGCTCGTCGAGGTCGTCGAGCTCGTCGATCGAGGCGCCCATCTCCAGGCGGGCCAGGGCCATCTGCGCGCGGTAGAGGGGACGGCTCCCGAGGGACCACCGCGCGGCGCGCTCGAGGGCGCTCAGGCCCTCGGCGTGGCGACCCTGGCGCTGGAGCGCGGAGGCCATCAGGCCCCAGTGGAGCGAGCGGCGGGAGGCCGGGGCGATGCGGGCGGCCACGCGGTACGACTCCGCGGCGCGGTGCCACCACCCGAGGGCGGCCTGGGCACGGGCGAGGTCGGTGTAGGCGATCTCTTGCGCGACCCCGACGCGGACCATCTTGCGAGCGATGGCGTGCGCGCTACGAAGCCGACGCGCGTAGAGGTGAGAGCGATAGATCTCTCGCAGGAGCAGCACCAGGGTCTCGGGGTTGGCCTGGTCGGTCGCGGTGCGGAGACCTTTCTCGGCGTAGGCGCTCGCGGCGTCGGGCGACCCGGTCTGGATCGCGAGCCGCAGGTAGTCATCGGCGGACATCGGCCGGACCTTGCGCACGAGTTCGACCCTAGCAGCTTCGATGGTCCGGGCGAATGGCCCGGCTGGAACAAATCGTACACCGGACACCATGGTCAGCCTCGTTCTGGCGAATGCCCCCGCGGTGGATCGCTGTGAAGAGATAAACCCGGCCTTGGAGCACACCTCCCTACAAGGGATCATCAGGGAAAACCCTATGGAGTTCCAAGGGTCTTGCTTTCGGAACAGGAATGTCCCTGTCAGGAACGGAGCACGTCGCGGAGCGCCGCGTCGAGGGAGGGGAAGGCGAAGCGATAGCCCGACTGCGTCATGGCCCTGGGCACGGCGCGCTGCCCGGTGAGCAGCACCTCGGCGACCTCTCCCGCCACGGCCTTGAGGGCGAAGCCTGGGACGGGCAACCACGACGGGCGGTGGAGCGCCTTGCCCAGCGCCTCTGCGAACTCGCCGAAGCGAACCGGCGTAGGGGCCGTCACGTTGGCCGCGCCCTGCAGCGCGTCGTGGTCGATCGCGTGGGCGACCATCCCCGCGGCGTCGTCGAGGTGCACCCAGGGGAACCATTGCTTCCCATCGCCGAGGGGCCCGCCCACGAACATCTTGAAGGGCAGGAGCATCTTCGCGAGCGATCCCCCCGCCTCGCCGAGCACCACCCCCATGCGCAGCCGCACGACGCGAACCCCGTGCGCCTCCGCGCGCCGCGCCTCGGCCTCCCAGTCGCGGCACAGCCCCGCGAGGAAGTCGTCTCCCCCCGCGGTCTCCTCGGTGACCTCTTCGTCGCCGCAGGGGCCGTAGAAGCCCACCGCGCTCGCGTTGAGCAGCACCGACGGCCGCGGCGTCGAGGTGGCGAGGGCCTCGACCACCGCGCGGGTGAGGGTGACCCGGCTCTCGCGCAGGCTGCGCTTCACCGCGTCGTTCCACCGACGCTCGGCGATGGGCTCCCCCGCGAGGTTCACCACCGCGTCGAAGCCGCTGAGCGAGGCCCCGTCGATGGACCCGTTCGCGCGGCACTCCACGCCCTCATCGAGGGAGCGCCGGGCCCGCTCCGGATCGCGGGAGTACGCCACCGCGACGTCGCCGCGCTCCGTGAGCGCGCGAAGCACGCGCCGCCCGACGAAGCCCGTGGCGCCGATCACCGCGACCCGCATCGCCCGAGTGAGATGCCCTCGCGCGCCGCGAGGGCACAACGCACGCGACGAATGGTCACAGGCGAGGTCGGTCAGCCCTCCATCAAGAGCCGGTCGGGGTCCTGCAGGAGGTGGATGATCTCGTAGGCGAAGGCCGCGCCCACGTGGCCGTCGACCACGCGGTGGTCGAAGGAGAGCGAGAGGAGCATCACGTCGCCGGCCACGATCTGCCCGTCGCGCACCACGGGCTTCTGCTTGATCTGGTGCACGCCGAGGATCGCCACCTCGGGGAAGTTGATGATGGGCGTGGCGAAGAGCCCGCCCTGCGCGCCCAGCGAGGTGATGGTGAAGGTGCCGCCCTGGAGGTCGTCGACCTTCTGCTTCCCCGACTTCACGTCGTTGGCGAGGCGCTCGATCTCACGGCCGAGGTCGAGGAGCGAGCGCTGGTCGGCGCGCTTCACCACGGGCACCACGAGCCCGGCGTCGGAGGAGGCCGCGACGCCGACGTTGTAGTACTTGCGGTAGACCACCTCGTTGGTGCTCTCGTCGACCGCCGCGTTGAGCGTGGGGTGGCGCTTCAGCGCGACCACCGCGGCCTTCACGATGAAGGGGAGGTAGGTGAGCTTCACGCCCTGGGCCTCGGCCTTGGGGCGCATCCGATCGCGCAGGGCCTTGAGGGCCGTCACGTCGCACTCCTCGACGAAGGTGAAGTGCGCGGCGGTGTTCTTCGACTGGGACATCCGGTCGGCGATGCGGCGGCGGATGCCCGAGAAGGGCACGCGCTGCTCCAGCGCCTCGCCGTCACGCGCGGGCGGAGCGGCGATGGAGACCAGCGCGCGCGCGGGCGCGGCGACGGGGGCAGG
>JAEYZO010000562.1 GCA_023428035.1 Pseudomonadota bacterium
GGCCGCCGCGGGCGCGGCGGTGGCGGCGGCAACCGGTCGAAGCGAGCGACGCCGCGAGGCCCAGACCGACGAGGATCCAACGGGTGTTCACGAGATGAGACCTTCCTTCAGGGGACGCCGCCGCGCCGTCGGGCGCGTCCGGTGGTGGGAGCGCGCGCGGACCTATCACACCCTCGGGCCGCAACACAGCCCCCCGCAGGGCCCCTGGACAACCCGCCGCGGGTCGGGCACTCCTCGCGCGGTGCGCTCCCTGGGTGTGGTAGCCGTGCTCGCGTCGACGCTCCTCGGCTGCGCCACCGCGGAGGAGGGCGAGGTGGTCGTGGTCGACGCGTCGCCTGACGTCGACGACGCCGAGGCCGCGGTCGACGTCACCGCCGTCGATGTCGTCGGGCCGATGGACGTGCCCGTGGTGCCCGTCGATCGACCGGCGGTGAGCGACCGGCCGGCCGAGGCCGCGGTGTCGTGCGGGGAGTTCAAGTCCCGTTGCGGCGGCGCCTGCGTCGACACCCTGGCCGCGAACGACCACTGCGGTGCCTGCGACTCCCCCTGCCGCGCCGCGGTGGGCGAGGTCGCGCGCTGCGTGGCCGGGATGTGCACCACTCGCTGCGCCGAGGGCTTCGGCGACTGCGACGGCGACCGGCTCACGGGCTGTGAGGTGAACCTCACCGACTCGGTGCTCCACTGCGGCGCCTGCGGTCGGGGCTGCAACGTGCTCATGGGGGGCACCACCCGCTGCGAGATGGGCCGCTGCGTCGAGCAGTGCCCGGGCTCGCGGTCGGTCTGCGGCGCGCGCTGCGTCGACCTCAACACCGACAGCACCCACTGCGGCGCCTGCGGCCGGGTGTGCGCCACGGGCGAGAGCTGCATGGGAGGCCGCTGCCTCGGACCCTCGGGCTACAGGGTCACGCGCAACCACCCCGAGGCGACCTGGGTCGACGCGTGCGCGCTCCCGGGGCACGCCACGGTGCTCACCGACACCGACGGGGGCACGCACCGGGCGATGTTGCCCTTCGGGTTCCGCTACTGGGGCGTACCGGTGGCGATGGGGGCGACGGTGCTGGTGACCCCCGACGGGTACATCACCTTCGACGCCGACGGGCCTACGCCCGCCAACGGGATCATCCCGAACCGGCTCGACAACGTCGACGCGGTCATCGCGATCCAGTGGAGGGACCTCCGCACCCGCGGCCCCGGCGTATGCCTCGGGGTGACCGGCGAAGAGGGCTCGCGCCGCTGGGTCATCCAGTGGAGCGACGCCCGCTACTTCACCAGCGCGCTGGGGCACCTGAACTTCGAGATCGTCTTGAACGAGGGCAGCCACGCGATCGACTTCGTGTACGCGAGCCAGACCCTGCCCGAGCCCGCGACGGTGGCCCTCGAGAGCTGGGACGGCACGCGCTCGTCGGTGCCCTTCGACATCCCTCAGCCCATCGTCTTCTCGAACACCCGCGCGCGCTTCACGCCGGAGTGACACCCGCGCTTCGCGCCCGCGAAGCCCGCGACGCACGGCGCGCCCCGCGGAGAAGCGTGATAGGTACGCGCCCGCGATGAACGCCGACCTCTCGGTCCCGCTGCCCCGCGCGACGACCCCCCTCGACGCGAAGCTGGCGTCGATGATCAACGACGAGCGCGACCTGCCCTTCGTCCACCTGATGATCGGCTGCGCCTTCGTCGCCCTCATGGGCGTGGGCGTGTTCTTCACCGGGCCGTACGTCTGGTACGTCGCGCCGGTCTACTGGGCCGTGTGGGCGCTGGGCTTCCTCGACCGCTTCATCCTGATGCTGCACTGCACCTCGCACCGGCAGCTCTTCAACGCCTCGCACCGCTCGTACAACCAGGTCATCCCCTGGGTGCTCGGGCCCTTCTTCGGCGAGACCCCCGAGACCTACTTCGCTCACCACATGGGCATGCACCACCCCGAGAACAACCTCGAGGACGACCTCTCCTCCACCATGCGCTACCGGCGCGACAGCTTCGCGCACTGGCTCTGGTACTTCGGGTCCTTCCTCGTGGGCGCGCTGCCGACCCTCGCGGGCTACCACCGCCGCAAGAAGAACGAGAAGCTCTTCTGGCGCACCGTCGTCGGGGAGCTGTCGTTCTACGCGCTCTGCGCCGCGCTCGCCTACGTCAACTGGCGCGCCACCCTGGTGGTCTTCGTGATCCCGCTGGTGGTCGTGCGGCTCCTGATGATGGCGGGCAACTGGGCGCAGCACGCCTTCGTCGACCCGTCGGAGCCCGAGAACCCCTACAAGAACTCCATCACCTGCATCAACTCCCGCTACAACCGCCGCTGCTTCAACGACGGCTACCACATCCACCACCACGTGAAGCCGCGCTGCCACTGGACCGAGTACCCCCGCGAGTTCGAGGACCACCGCGAGGAGTACGGCCGGCAAGACGCCGTGGTCTTCGACGGCGTCGACTTCTTTCAGGTGTGGGCGATGCTGATGGTGGGGGCGTGGGGGTCGCTGGCCGACCGCTTCGTGCGCCTGCCCGGCGCGCCGGAGCGCAGCCGCGACGAGGTGATCGCGTTCTTGAAGTCCCGCGTGCAGCCGATCAGGCGCGGGGCCTGAGCGCCGCCGCGTGGTGGCGCAGGTGCTCCTCGATGAAGCTCGCGACGAAGTAGTACGAGTGGTCGTAGCCGTCGCGCATCCGTAGCTCGAGCGGTTGATCGGCCGCGTCGCAGGCCGCCTGCAAGCGCTCGGGCTGAAGCTCCCGCTCCAAGAACTTGTCCGCTGAGCCCTGGTCGACGAGCAGCGTCCCCGGGAAGCGCCGGGTCTTCAGCAGCTCGCAGGCGTCGTGTTCGGCCCACCGGGCCTGGTCGTCGCCGAGGTAGCCCGCGAAGGCCTTCTGGCCCCAGGGCACCCGCGAGGGAGCCACGATGGGGGCGAGGGCCGACGCGCTCGCGTAGAGGCCCGGGTGGCGCAGCGCGAGGGTGAGCGCGCCGTGGCCTCCCATGGAGTGGCCGCACAC
>JAEYZO010000565.1 GCA_023428035.1 Pseudomonadota bacterium
GAGCACCGGGGCGCTGGGCACCGTCGGCGCCTGGAGCGTCGGCGCGAGGAGCTGCCCCCCGCTCAGGGGCCCGCGGCGGGGCTGCGCGCCGAGCGCAGGCGCGAAGACCGCGAGCGCGAGCGCGGTCACGAGTGCGGCGATGGGAGCGAGGTTCCCCCTGAGGCGTGCTGCGCGTCCCATCAAAGACCTGAACCGGGGCGGCGCTATAACCCGCGCGCGGCCCGCGTCGCAAGCGCCGAAACCCCGCGGGTTGAATCGAGTCCGCCGGGGAATACTCGCGAGCTACGCGTCCGGCGCTCCGTTGCGGAGGAGGTTCGCGCGCCCGGTCGGCCACGGGAGGCAGTTGGGCGCCGAGCCCTGCACGGCCCACACCTGCACCTCGGGGCCGGAGCCGTCCTTCAGGCTCACGCTCACCTCGAGGTCTCCGTCGCCGTCGACGTCGGCCACCGTGGGCGTCGCCATCGACCCCCTGCCCGGCAGCGCGACCCTGCGTCTCTCGACCCCCGCGCCGTCGAGCACGATCAGCGCGTTGCCCGACGAGTCCGTGGAGTAGGTCGCGAAGACCACCTCGGGCCTTCCGTCGCCCGTGAGGTCGGCGAGGGCGACCCCCGCGGTGAGCACCGTGGTCGAGCTGGTGTAGCGGAAGGTCCAGCGCAGCGAGCGGTTCGCGCCGACGCACTGGATGTTCCCGTCGAAGTCCGCGAAGACCATCTCGAGCCCGGGGGAGCTCGGGTCGACGTCGCCGACGGCCACCTGGTTGGTGGCGGCGACGAGGTTGCCGCCGAGGTCGTTCAGCCCCGCGCGATACGCCGGGAAGTGCAGCGGCGCGGTCCACCCCGGGGGCCTGGTCGCGTCGGGTCGCAGCACCCAGAGGGCGACGCCTCGGCGGCGGTCGGTCTGCGCGACGTTCTGCACGCTCGAGAGCATCACGATCTCCCGCGCGCCGTCGCGGTCGAGGTCGACGATGGCCGGCGCGGTGTTGGTGAAGTGCGCCTGGTTCGAGGTCGCCTCACGCTCGGAGTAGCCCGCCTGCGCCTCGGTGTAGTCGAGCAGGCCCCGCACCCCGGACACGCGGGTGACCCCGCGGAAGATCGTCGCCGCGCGGAAGGCCACCCCGCTGCCCTGGTGCCAGGAGGCGTAGGCGTTGTCCATCGGGGCGAGGACGTCCATGCGAGCGTCGGCGTCGATGGGACCGACCGCGAGGTTCTGGTCGTAGCCGCCCGTGACGTCGCAGGCCGTGTCGCACATCGACGCGCCGCTGGTGTTCGGCGGAAAGCCCGCGAGCGCCGCCCCGTTGCCCCGCCACGCCATCAAGAGGTCTCGCTGCGAGCCCGAGCGCAGCGGCACGGTGCTCGCGACCACCACGTCGGGGCGACCGTCGCCGTCGAGGTCTCCGCCCGCGATCGCACGGAGCTCCTCTCGCCACACCAGCGAGCGCAGAGGCGCGCCGATCGCGTTGAACACCACCGCGCGGTCTCCCGCGGCGGCCACCACCTCGACCCCTCCCTCGGTCGCGACGTCACCCACGATGGGCGCGGCCCACACGCGGTTGTTTCCGTTCACCGCGACGCTGAAGTGCACCGCGCCGGTCGAGCCGTTCCACGCGACGACGCGGTTGCCACGCCCCGCGACCACCTCGGGGCGGCCGTCGCCGGTGATGTCGACCACCGCGGGGGAGCCGAGCCAGCCCTCGCCCCCGTTCGCGGTGAGCGTGCGAAGGAGCGTGAGCGCGGGCACCGTCGCGCTCCCCCCGCCCGGCGCGGTCGGGCACGAGGGCCTAGGGGGCCCCGTGTCGACGGGGCCCGTATCGCGAGGGCCCGTGTCGACGGGGCCGGTGTCGCGGGGGCCGGTGTCCATGGGGCCCGTGTCGCGATGGCCGGTGTCGATCAGGCCCGTGTCGCGCGGTCCTGTGTCGATGGTGCCGGTGTCGCGTGGGCCGCTGTCGAGCACGCCGACGTCGATGGTGCCAGTGTCGCGGGGACCGCTGTCGAGCACGCCGACATCGGAGTCTCCCGAGTCGTCGGGACCGAGGTCGTCGAGGGGAGCGTCGACCGGGGCCACGTCTTCGCCGAGGTCGGTGGGAGCGACCACGTCGAGGTCAGGAACATCGACCGCGGGGGCGTCGACGCGTTGAGCGTCGATCGCCGCTGCGTCGGCCATGGGAGCGTCGACGAGCGCGTCGACGACGCTCGCCTCGAGCGCGGGCGTGTCGTCGATGGCGCTCGCGTCGAGGCGGGGGTTGTCTCCTCCGGGCTCGCCGAGCACGCCTGAGCAGCCCAGCACGCACGGCAACGCGAAGAAGGTACCGAGGCCGACTCGCATGACCGAAGTGTGCCCCCGACGACGGCCCGCGTCGCCTGCGCCTTGTCGGCTCGGGTTGTTCACCCCCGCGTGGATGCACTACAAGCACCGGCGATGCTCCGGCCCGCCCTTCGTCTACTGCTCCTCGCGACGGTGACGTCGGCCTGCGCGCTGGAGAATCCGGTCACGATCCCGACCCCTCCGTCGAGCGACGACGCGGGCTTCACCGCCGACGTCGGGTTCGACGCGGGCGCCCCGACCGACCTGGGCGCCCCGACCGACCTCGCGCCGACGGACCGCGACCCGCCAGACGCAGGCCCCGCAGACAACGGGGTCGTCGACACCGGCGTCGTCGACGCAGGACCGATGGACACTGGTCGCCTCGACACGGGCCCCGCGGACGTCGGCCCTGGCGACTCCGGGCCCGTCGACACGGGCGTCATCGACACCGGCCCCGTGGACACCGGCCCCGTGGACACAGGGCCTACCGACACCGGCCCCGTCGACACGGGCCCCGTCGACACCGGCCCCGTCGACACCGGGACTCCGGCCTGTGGACAGCGGGGTCTACCCTGCTGCGGCGGCACCGAGTGCGCGGGCGCCAGCGACTGCAACATGATGGGCGCGAGCCGCGTGTGTACCGCGTGCGGAGAGCCCAACGGCGCGTGCTGCCGGAGCTTCACCAACCCCTGCCCCAACGCGCCCGGCCACGCGTGCAGCCTCGCGTCGTTCCGCTGCGTCACTTGCGGCACGCTCCTTCAAGGGTGCTGCCCGGGCAACGGGTGCGACCCCCTCCTGCGCTGCATCAACGGCCTCTGCCGGCCCTTCTGACCTGTCAGTTCCTCGCGATGAGCTCCCTCACCTGGTCGACGGTGAAGCGGTACTCCGCGTGGCACCAGTCGCACTCGATCTCCAGGTCCTTGCCCTCGGAGATGAGCTCCTGGAGGTCGGCGTTCGAGAGCGTCGAGAGCGTGCCGCGCAGCCGCTCGCTGTCGCAGCGGCACTGAAAGCTCAACGGGCTCTCGGCCAGCATCGTGTACGGGAGCGGGTCGAGCAGGCCCTTCAAGATCGACTCCGGCGTCGCGTCGTCGCGGAGCAGCGCCTCGATAGGAGGGATCGTCTCCAGCCGCGCCGTCATCAGCGCGAGGTCGGCCTCGCTGAGCTCCGGGAGGAGCTGCACGAGGTAGCCCGCGGCGGCCTTCACCTCGTCTCCGTCCATCACCACCGCCATCGCGATGGCCGAGGTCACCTGCTCCGACGCGTGGAGGTACGCCATCATCGCCGAGGCCACTGAGCGGTCGTCGGGCACGCTCACCGTGCCCTTGTGCACCGCGCCCGAGGGGAGCGTGCGCATCACCTGCATCACGGCCCCCTCGCCCAGCGCGAACGTTCCGCCCTTGGGGTTCTGCGCGAGGGCCCGGGAGCCTCCGTCGGGGTGCGAGTCGGCGACCAGCACGCCGCGCCCGCCCGCGCCCTGCAAGAGGCTCTGCACCCGGTTCGTCGGCGCCATCGTCTCGCGGATCAAGATCGTGCCGGTGAGGAGCTCGCCCATCCACGCGGCCACGGCGCCGCTGGCCTTCTGCACCGCGAGCGCGCCGCGCACTGTCTCGGTCGCGCGGGCCACGATCACCCTGAAGCCCCCGTCGTCGGTCATCGCACGGAGGACCTTGTCGCCGTCTGTCGTTTCCATGAGCGCCTCGCGGCGAAGCTATTACACCGCCCGGCCGATGGCTCGAACGCCTTTCGCGCGGCTCGCGGCACCTCTACACTCCGCGGCTCTGCACACGAGGTGAACCCATGCGTCGTCCCACCACGATCGTCGGAATGCTCCTGCACCTGGCCCGGCTCAACCCCCGCCCGGTCGCCCTCGGCGCTTGCGCCCTCACCGCCGTCGCCGCCCTCGGGCTGGGCGTCACCCTCGGGCGGAGCCTCACGCCCGAGCCCGCGGTCACGCCGCGCGCCCCCGCGGTCGACCTCCGCGTCGGTGCGCTGCTCACCCCCGGCCGCTGCCTGGTCTCAGGCGCGGTGTGCGTCCACGACGTGACCTGCGGCGGCAGAGACCGCTGCGTCGATGAGACGAACCTCCGCGCGCGCATCGCGGCTCACCGCGCCGCCGCGCCCCGCGACGAAGACCCCGTCGCGACGATCTCGCCCTCCCTCGCCCGCAACGGCGACGCCTGGGGCGTGGCCTGGGCGGGATTCTTCGACGAGCACGTCGACCTCTACTTCGCGCGCCTCGGCGCCGACGGCCGCCGCGTGGGCAACCCCGTGCGCCTCACCCGCAGCTCGACCATGAAGATCGCGCCGCAGCTCGTCCGCGGCCGCACCGGCTGGCTCATCACCTGGACCGACGTGGGCGAGGCCGACGTCACCAGCTACGCGCTGCGCCTGAAGGACGACGGCTCCCCCGACGGGTCACCCGTGAAGGTCTCGAACGCGGGGGGCATCCAGATCCTCCCTCGGGCGGTGTGGAACGGCTCGGAGTACGCCCTCACCTGGCTCGACCTGGGCGTGATGCAGCAGATGAGCGTGCGCTTTCAGCGCCTCTCCACCAGCGGCGGGCGCGTGGGGAGCGAGTCGACCCTGGCCCGAGGGCAGTTCGTGACGGGCATCCCCTCGCTGGGCTTCATGGGCGACGGCTACGGCTACGGGTGGACGCACTACCACGGCCGCGACGACCGCTCGACGGCGCGCTTCGCCCGCGTCGGCGCGGGCGGCGCCGTCACCGCCACGGTGAACGTGGCCCAGGGTCAGGGCCGCGCGGGCGGCGCCACCGTCGCGTGGAGCGGCTCGCGCTTCGGCATGGCCTGGGAAGACGACGTGAAGGCCGAGGACGAAGACTCCCTGGAGAGCGCCATCGCCTTCGCGGCGATCGGCGCGCGCGACGTGGAGGCCCCGCGGGTGAACGTGACCCAGCGCGACGCGCTGCACCTGCAGCCCGACGTCGCCTACGCGGGCGAGCAGTACGGCCTGGCCTACACCCGCATCAGCGCCGACGGCGCCTTCGTGATGCTCGGCCGACTCGACGCCAACGGCGCGCTCCGCGGGCGGGCGGCGGCGGTGAACCCCAACGACTCCTTCGCGCTCTTCCCCTCGATCAGCGCGGCGGGCCAGGGCTTCGCGCTCGCGTGGACCCAGATCGGCCGCGACGGGGTCGTCACGGTCTTCGCGCGCGTCGGCGCCGACGGTCAGCGTGTCGGCAACCCCGTCATCGTGGCGGGAGACGCCGAACACCCGTAGCCCACATCACCCGGGGTGATGTTGAGATCACCTCGGGTGAAGACCTCCTGAGCGGCCTCGCAGAGGTCTCTCCCCATGCGGTCACTGGGGGGATAAGTCATCCAACCGCCCCCGGCGTCGAGCCGCGACGGCACGCCCCGTCGAACACTTCGTCCAATGGATGTTCTGTCGCCTCCACCCCGCAGTTGCAGTGGTGAGCGTCGAAGACGACGCCGATCGATCCGCTCGGGGGAGCGACCCCTCCAGCGAGCGGATCGCGCGGACATTCTCGATGGAGACCGACCGAACGCGCATGATGGCGAACGAGAGCGGACCGCTCACGCACGGTCCAGACACGCTCTCGAAGGGTGGGCAGCGCAGCGGTGGGTGTCCCCGGGCACCTCCGACGCCTCGACGACCACGCCACGGCCTTCACCGTACTCAGCCGTGTCTTCGGCGAGCGTACCGAGACCGTCGACGAACGCGGGGCGCGGGCCGGGCGCGCGGTAACCGACCCGGGGCGCGCCTTCTTCGTGGCCGGGCTCGACAGGGAGGCGGCGGCCGCCGCGAGGGCGAAGGGCACGGCGTAGCCCGCGGGGTCGATGGCGCCCGGCGAAGCGGTGAACCAACCGGGCCCCCTCGCTGGCACCGACCCGCTCGGGTTTGCCGATCACCCCCAACGCGCAGCACCCGGCCCGGTGGCAGGTCTCACGAACTCCCGTGACGCCGCCCCGGACGGTGCCTGGACGGCGCTACGGCGCTGACCCGGCGTCAGCCCGCCCCGAGCAGCGCGCCCCGGTTCGCCGTAAGGAACTCCTCCACGCTCGCGGGCTTCGACCCCCACAGGCGCTCGACGGCGTCCGACGTCGCCGCGAAGAGCCCGCGCTCGGTCGCGCGGTCGATGGACGCGAGCACCGTCGCGAAGTGCTCCGGCAGCCCGTGCTGCACCATCCCCGCGACGAGCGCGTCCGACGGGACGCTCACGTGCGCCACGGGGCGGCCGGTCACCCGGCTCGCGATCGCCGCGACTTGATCGCTGGTGAGCGAGTCGGGGCCCGTCACGTCGACCGTGCGCCGGCCCGCCGCGACGTCGAGGAGCGCGCCCGCCGCGGCCCGCGCGCAGTCCTCGCGGGTCACCCACGCCACGGCCCCGTCGCCCCGCGCGTCGAGGAGCTGCCCCGACGCGACCGCGCCCGGCAGCGACATGAGCAGCAGGTCGGCGTAGAGGTTGTTGCGCAGCACCGTGACGTCGAGGGCGGTGGCCGCGAGGGCCTCCTCGGTGCCTTCGTGGTCGGGGGCGAAGGTGACCGGCGAGCCCTTCGGGTTGGGCAGCGACGTGTAGACGACGCGACGCACGCCCGCGGCCTCCAGCGCCGCGATCGCCGCCCGGTGCTGCGCCAGCCGCCGGCCCGGCTCCCCCACCGCGTCGGTGCTCACG
>JAEYZO010000423.1 GCA_023428035.1 Pseudomonadota bacterium
CCTCCGCACCGCGTCCCTTCAGATCCCCCGAGGCGAGCGTATGGTCTGGAACCGAGGGCTCAGCCCTATGGGTGGATAGGGTTAGGGTCTGGAACCGAGGGCTCAGCCCTATGGGTGGATAGGGTTAGGGTCTGGAACCGAGGGCTCAGCCCTATGGGTGGATAGGGTTAGGGTCTCGATCCGAGGGCTCAGCCCTATGGGGGGATAGGCTTGGGGTGTCGCGGGGAGGGGCTGGGGGTGACGGCGGCGCCGACCCTGGGGAGCGGGGTCAGCGCCGGGCCGTCTGGGGGGAGGCGATCAGGTGCCGCCGTCGCCCGCGGGCGCGCCGCAGGCCGTCGCGGGGCGGGTCGCGGTAGACATCGGGGCGATCACCGCGCGGACGGTGGTGAAGCCGAGGCCCATGCCGATGCCGCCCTCGGGGTTCATGCACGACGCGCCGGAGCCGCCGATGTTGGTGGCCACGTCGACGAAGCCCTCGATGAGGGGCGCGGCGGCGTCGCGGAAGGGCATGAGCGCCGGCACCATGGTCAGCGCGTTCAGCAGGGTGGTCTGCTGGACGTAGCCGCCGAGGTTGCCGTTGGTGCCCATGTCGGCGCTGTTCATCGTCACGCGGAGCTGCGTGCGGTACAGGTCGAGGTTCAGCATCACGCCCTGGATGGGGAGCGGGATGGAGAAGTTCGGCATGGTGGCCGACGCGGCGGTGGGGGCGACGATGAGGCGGCCGTTGACGATGCTGCCCTCGAAGGTGAGCTTCGCCGACGTGAGGTCGTTCGGGGTGTTCAGCGAGCGGTTGTCGACCTGGTACATCTGGCCCGGCATGTTGATGTTGGCGCAGTTGGGGAACAGCGCCCACGCGTTCGGGTAGACGTAGATGCGGACGCTCGGGTCGTTGAGCGTCGGGCCCGGGGTGCCGTTCACGCCGGTGACGCGCACGAGGATGGTGAGGTCGCCCTCCTGGACCTGCTCGTCGAGCAGGGCCTGGACGTTGAGCGAGGCCTGGAACTGCTGGAGGGTCTGCGCGATGACCGGGAGCTGGTTGTCGACGCCGCCCTGGCAGCCCGCGCCGCCGCCCGAGGCGCCGGCCATGCAGGTGCCCATGTTCTGGTCGGGGTCGACGGTCGAGAAGTAGTCGCCGTGGTTGCAGTCGAGGGGCATCTGCTGCGACGTCGTGGAGCGCGAGTAGCGCTCGTCGAGGTTGAAGCCGTAGAAGCCGCGGTTGCCCGGCGGGTCTTGCCCCTCGTCGACGAGGAGGCGGTTGATGACGTAGTCGTAGGTCTCGCCGGGGCCCGCGTCGGGGATCGGCCCGCCGGTGTCGGTGGTGCTGCCGGTGTCGGTGGGGTTGGTGCCCGCGTCGGTGCCGGGGTTGGACGGCTGGGGGTCGTCGCCACAGCCCAGACCCAATGCCATCGCCATGAGGCCCATCGAGAGAAGCTTGCGGTCCATCGTTGATCGACTCCTTGGAGGTGTTGAAGCTGCCCGCGGAGCGCGCACTCGCTGCGCACGCACCCCCCGGGAAAGAATGGCTCCCGGGGGCGCACTGTCACCGGACGGTGCACCCGACGATGCGCGCGTTTCGTATCACCCGATTTCGGGAATCACAACTGCGACACCGTTGTCATGGCGAGCCGCGGGAGCCCTGGAATTGAAGGGCTATTGACGCGCCGTGCTATCGCGCGGGGAGCGATGAGCGACTTCGTCCACCTGCACGTCCACTCGCAGTACTCGATGCTCGACGGCGCGATCCGGGTGAAGGACCTGTGCGCCCGGGTGAAGGAGCTCGGCATGCCCGCGGTGGCCCTCACCGACAACGGCAACATGCACGGGGCCATCGACTTCTATAAGCGCGCGAAGGACGCGGGCGTGAAGGCGATCCTGGGTTGCGAGCTCCCCGTCGCCTACGCCCTCCCAGGCGACCGCCCCGACAAGGACGGTCGCTTCCGCGCCTACCACCTCCCGCTCCTGGCGGCCTCGGAGGAGGGCTACCGCAACCTCGTCACCCTGGTCTCGAAGGCCTGGCTCGACGCGGTCGAGGGGGGCTCACCGCGGTCGTCGATCGAGATGCTCGCGCAGCACTCCAAGGGCGTGGTCGCGCTCACGGGCTGCCTGGGAGGGATCGTCCCGCAGGCGCTCCTCCAGCACTCCCCCGCGGTGGCCCGGGAGCTCCTCGGGCAGTTGAAGGAGGCCACGGAGCCCGGTCACCTCTTCGTCGAGCTGCAGGACCACGGCCTGCCCGAGCAGCCCATCGTGAACGACGTGCTCCTCGAGCTCGCGGGCGCGATGGAGCTCCCCGCGGTGGCGACCAACGACGCCCACTACCTCCTGCGCGACGACGCCCAGGGCCAGCGGGTGCTCACCTGCATCGCGTCGGGCACCAGCCTCGAGGAGGCCGAGGCTACGCAGCACCAGCAGACCGAGATGTTCCTGAAGTCCCCGGCGGAGATGGCCGAGGTCTTCGGGGGGCTCCCCGAGGCGCTCTCGAACACCGTGCGCGTCGCGGAGATGTGCGACCTCAAGCTCACCCTCGGGGTGCCGACGCTGCCGAAGTTCCGCGACGAGTCGGGGCGCGTGGTCGACGACGTCGACGAGTTCTTCGCGACGCGCTGCCGCGAGGGCCTCACGAGGCGCTTCGAGACCTTTCGCCGGCAGTCGCGCAAGGTCGACGAGCGCGCCTACCGCGAGCGCCTGGAGCTGGAGATCAGGGTCATCGTGGGGATGAAGTTCCCCGGGTACTTCTTGATCGTCGCGGACTTCATCCAGTGGGGGAAGGCCAACGACGTCCCCGTGGGGCCGGGGCGCGGCTCGGGCGCGGGCTCGCTCGTCGCCTACGCGCTGGGCATCACCGACATCGACCCCATCCCCTACGACCTGCTGTTCGAGAGGTTCCTCAACCCCGAGCGCGTGTCGATGCCCGACTTCGACGTCGACTTCTGCATGCTCAAGCGCGAGCGCGTGATCGAGTACGTGCGGGGGAAATACGGCAAGGACTCCGTCGGTCAGATCGCGACCTTCCAGGTGCTGAAGGCCAAGAGCTGCGTGAGGGACGTCGGGCGCGTGATGGGCCTGCCCTTCGCCGACGTCGACGGCATCGCGAAGCTCGTTCCCGACCCGGTGCAGGGCAAGACCGTCCCCCTGAAGGAGGCGCTGGAGAAGGAGCCGCGGCTCAAGGCCCGCTACGAGACCGAAGGCACCGTGCGGGAGGTGCTCGACCTCGCGATGCGGGTGGAGAACCTGAACCGCCACGCGGGCATGCACGCCGCGGGCATCGTGATCTCAGAGGGCCCGCTCTGGGACACGGTGCCGATCTTCAAGGGCTCCGGCGGCGAGGTGGTGACCCAGTACGCCAAGGACGAGGTCGAGGCCGCTGGCCTGGTGAAGTTCGACTTCCTCGGGCTCACCACCCTCACGGTGCTCGACTTCGCCGTGGGGATGATCCGGCGACGTCCCGACGCGAAGAAGTGGGAGGCGGAGTGGGGCCGGCCCTTCGACCTCGAGGACATCCCCCTCGACGCGAAGGACGCCGACCCCCGCAAGGCGAAGTACGCCCGCGAGACCTTCGAGCTCCTGCAGTCGGGCGAGACGACCGGGGTGTTCCAGCTCGAGTCGTCGGGGATGCAGAAGCTCTTCAAGGACCTCAAGCCCGACTGCTTCGAGGACATCGTCGCCGCCGTGGCGCTCTACCGCCCCGGGCCCCTCGGCACGGGCATGGTCGAGGACTTCGTCGCGAGGAAGAACGGCCGCGCGAAGGTGGTCTACCTGCACGACAACCTGAAGACGGTGCTCGAGCCCACCTACGGCGTCATCGTCTACCAGGAGCAGGTGATGATGATCGCCCGCCTGATGGGCGGGTACACCCTCGGCGGCGCCGACCTCCTCCGCCGCGCGATGGGGAAGAAGAAGGCCGAGGAGATGGCCAAGCACAAGAAGACCTTCGTCGAGGGCGCCGTGAAGGGCGGCTATGAGGCCGAGAAGGCCGCCGAGATCTTCGACCTGCTGGAGTACTTCGCGGGCTACGGCTTCAACAAGTCCCACTCCGCCGCGTACGCGCTGATCACCTACCAGACGGCCTTCTTGAAGCGGCACTTCCCCGTGGAGTTCATGGCCGCGACGCTCTGCTCGGACCTGGGCAAGATCGAGAAGCTCGTGGGGAGCATCAGCGAGGCGCGCGCGATGGGCGCCGAGGTGCTGGTGCCCGACGTGAACGAGTCGGACCGGCTCTTCACGGTGGTGTACGCCGACAAGCCGAGCGCGCCGCCGCGCAAGCCCTCGAACCGGGTGGAGCTCGACCCGTGGAGGCCGCGCATCCGGGTGGGCCTCGGCGGGATCAAGGGCGTGGGCGACAGCGCCATCGAGAGCATCACCGAGGCGCGGAGCTCCGGGCCCTTTCAAGACCTCTTTGACTTCGCGTCGCGGGTCGACCCCCGGAGGGTGAACAAGGGCGTGCTCGAGGCCCTGGTGTGCTCCGGGGCCTTCGACGCGACCCTCGCCAAGACGGGGGCGACGCGGGCTCAGGCCTACGGCGCGATCGAGAGGGCGCTGGAGCGCTCGAAGGGCGCCGCGAAGGACCGCGCCAGCGGGCAGATGGGCCTCTTCGGCGCGACGGCCATCACGGCGCCGTCGCAGGGCTACCCTCAGGTGCCGCCCTGGGACCTCTTGGAGAACCTCAAGAAGGAGCGCGAGTGCCTGGGGCTCTTCCTCACGGGGCACCCGCTCGACCGCTACGCGGCGGAGGCCAGGCGCTTCGCGGCGGTGACCACCCAGCAGGTGGCGGAGCAGGACAACAACGCCGAGGTGACCGTCGCGGGGGTGATCGAGGGCTACCGCGAGCGCGTGCCCAAGAGCGGCGGGCGCATGGCCTTCTTCTTCGTCGAGGACCACGCCGGGAGGGTCGAGGCCATCGTGCGGCCCAAGAGCTACGACGCCCTCGCGGGCTCGATGCGAGAGGGCGAGGCGGTGCTCGTGAAGGGCAAGGTCAAGGTCGAGTTCAAGCGCGACGAGGAGGGCAACCTCGACGACGAGGTCTCGATCGACCAGCTCGAGCGAAAGCTCATGGTCGACGAGGTGACCCCGCTCGGAGACGCGCTGCGCTCGCGCACCCGAGGGGTGCTCCTGCGGCTGGGGCCGTCGAACCTCTTGGAGAGCGACGCGATGCGCCGGCGGCTGGAGGCCCTGAAGAAGGCCCTCGTCGATCACCCGGGGCGGGTGCCCGTGCAGGCCGTGGTGAAGGTGCCCGACGGCGCGGAGGTCACCGTGCGCCTGCCCGGGACGACCGTGGACCCTAGCGAGGCCCTCATCGCGTCGATCGAGAGGGTCTTCGGCGAGAAGGTCGCCGAGCTGCGCACCTGATCGTCGTCGAAAATTTTACGGGGGCTCCGGGTCTCTCGTAAGGGCGTCTTCCATAAGCGCATGCGGACCCGCGTACCGAACGCGGGAGGACGGCCGCGCGCGCGAGGGAGAGCCACGCGATGGGAACGGCGCGCACGTGCAGCGTCTGCGGCAAGGGCTTCGAGCCCCGCTTTCGCTTTCAGATCGAAGAGAACGACGACGCGGTGCACTACTTCTGCTCGCAGCGCTGCCAGCAGTCGCACCTCGCGGGGCGAAAGGGGGCGGTGCGCTGCTCGTGCTGCGCGCGGGAGTTCGCCCTGGAGTTCACCTGGCAGGTGACCGTGGGCGACGGCGGCCGGCGCTACGCCTGCACGGAGTCTTGCCGGGAGTCGCTGAGCCGCGCGCCGTCTCGGGCGCAGGCCCCGAGGCGCATCGCGGTGTTCAACCACAAGGGCGGCACGGGCAAGACCACCACGGCCATCAACATCGCCGCGGGCCTCGCGGAGAAGGGCCGCAAGGTGCTGCTCGTCGACGTCGACCCGCAGGGCAACGTGGGGGTCTCGCTCGGCGTGCGCGGGGAGCAGTCGCTCTACCACGTGCTGGTGCTCGGGGCCGACCCCGCCGAGGTCGCGGTGCCGGTGCGCGACAACCTCCACGTGCTGACCTCGAACGAGTCGCTGGCGGCGGCGGAGCTCTACCTCGCCGCGCGGCCCAACCGCGACCGGGTGCTCCGCGAGCGCATGGCGGGCACGGGCGGCTACGACACGGTGGTGCTCGACTGCTCGCCGTCGCTGTCGCTCCTGAACCAGAACGCGCTCTGCTACGCCGACGCGGTGGTGATCCCGGTGTCGTGCGACTACCTCGCGCTGGTGGGGGTGAAGCAGTGCCTCCGCACGCTGAGCGGCGTGCACGAGCACCTGAAGCACCCGGTGCACATCCTGGGCGTGGTGCCGACCTTCTACGACGCGCGGCACAAGCTCGGGCGGGAGGTGACCGAGACGCTGCGCTCGAAGTTCGGCGAG
This sequence comes from Pseudomonadota bacterium, assembly GCA_023428035.1. Taxonomy (GTDB): domain Bacteria; phylum Myxococcota_A; class Polyangia; order Polyangiales; genus JAEYZO01. Next base: position 6,345 of record JAEYZO010000423.1, read on the forward strand.
CTGTGCCTGCCGCCGGTGCGGGTGAACATGAAGCTCCGCGAGGCCCCCGCGTCGCGGCAGACCATCTTCGAGTACGCCCCCGACAGCCACGGCGCCGAGGACTACGCCGCCATCGTGCGCCGCGTGCTCGACGCCACGCGGCAAGACCCGCGGAGCGCCGTGACCGAGGGCGCGGCCCGGGCGGAGGTGGCGTGATGGCCCGCAACGCCCGCGCGCCGTCGCCCGCGCTCGCCCTCGACGAGGCCGTCGACGAGGTGCTGCGCGACACCTTCTTCTCCCCCGAGCGGCCCCTGCGCGAGCTCGCCGACGGCGACGACCGCCCGGGGCCTCGCCGCGCCGCCAAGGAGCGGCCCTCGCACTACAAGGTCATCTGCATCTCGATGTACACCGACGACCTCGAGCGCCTCGACGCGGCGGTGCGCGAGCTCAAGCGCCGGGGCTACACCAAGGCCAACCGCTCGGCGGTGCTACGCGCGGCGGTGGCGCAGCTCGACCTGGCGAAGGTGCCCCGAGGGATCTGACCGACGGTCACGGCGCGAAGGTGGCCACGTCGAGGGTGTAGGCCCCGCCCACCCTCGACCCGCAGCCTTGGAGGGTGACCCAGTAGGTGCCCGCGTCGAGGGTGAGGTCGAGCTGCGAGCTGTTGTGGACGGTGTCGTCGTTGCAGCCGTTGGTGACCGAGCGACCCGGGCAGCTCGACCCGGAGCCCACCGAGAGCACCGTGTCGAAGCTCGACCCGTAGGTGCTCGCCACCACCCGCCGCCGCTCGCGGAGGTTCAGCCTGAAGTACGCGACGCGACCGTTCGCGCAGCTCAGCCCTCCGCAGGGCGGGACGAGGTTCGTCGACGAGGTCGTGGAGTCGCCGGTGAACACCCCCCCGCCCTCGGGGATCGTGCGGGCGCGCGAGCACGAGTCGTTGCCCGACACCGCCGTGGCCTCTGCGCTGGTGACGGCGAACCACTGCGCGGTGAGCGAGCCCGAGGTGGCCGAGGTGCCCGCGGCGAGGCTGTAGCCCTGGCCCGGGGTGAGGCCGCGCAGGCGCCTCCACACGTCGCTCGCGGGGCCCGCGCAGGCCGCCACGACGGGGCCGCCGCAGCTCGACGCGACCTGCGTCGCGACGTTGCCGCTCGCGCGAACGTTCATCAGCACGTCGCCGAGGGGAGGGGCCGTGAAGCCGAAGACCGCGTCGGCGCGCCGGCCGCCGAAGCACGCGAAGGAGGCCGACCCGGCGCTCAACCCGGCCACCGAGGTCGACACCGCGG
>JAEYZO010000849.1 GCA_023428035.1 Pseudomonadota bacterium
TCGCAGACCTCCGCGGAGGGGTTCGCCCGGTCGCGGCCCCCTGTCAAGCGCCGCGCGGCGGTAACGGGACGTCCGAGAAGCCCGACGCGGCCGGGTCCCACACCCTTGAGCAGGCCGAGACCAGCCCCTTGCCCACCGCGACCTCGTAGACGTTGTAGGCGGCCATGCGCTCGGGGTCCTCGTGGAGGAGCGACGCGCTCGTCGCCCCGAGGCGGTGGATCTTCGCGCCGCCCAGCTCGATCACCTCGTGACCGCGGCGGTGCAAATGCCCGTGCAGCGCGAGGGCCTCGCCCGACCTCGCCAGGAGCGCTCGGATCGCCGAGGCGTCGTAGAGCCCGCGGAGCGCCGCGTCGATCGCGCCCCGGGCGTTCACCACGGGGTGGTGCGCGGCCACCACCGGCAGCCGCCCCGCGACCTCTCGGCTCGCGAGCACGGTGGCCAGCGCGTCGCGCTGCGCCCGACCGGCGACCCCCGACGACACCAGCGGAAGCCGCGGCACCGCGGTGCTCACGCCGATGATGGCCGCGGGGCCCCGGAGCCGCACGAAGGGGAAGCCCCCGCCCCCGACGCTCACGTCGGAGGTGACGTGCTCCGCGAAGTAGGCCTCGAAGCGCCGCGCGCGGTTCGAGCCCGAGGTGTACAGGTCGTGGTTGCCGGGGATCACGCTCACCTCCGAGGGGGGTAACCCCAGGTGCGAGAGCACCTCGCGCGCGGCGATGAATTCGCTCTCGAGCGCGAGGTTGGTGAGGTCGCCGGTGACCACCACGTGGTCGACGCCGTGGGCTCGGATGTCGGCGACCATCGCCTCGACCACCTCGCGCTTGTGCGCGTGCCCGCGCCTGAGCCTGAGGTTCACCATGCCCGTCAGGCGCTTGTTGAGCACGAGCCTGCGCGTGGGCACGCCGCGGAGGTCGAGGATGTGCGGGTCTGAGAGGTGGGCGATCTTCACGGCGTCGAGGATGATCGCACCCCGAGCCGAGGGGCGGGAGACGTCGTTGACACCTCCGCGCGCGGCGGTGTTCGATCCGCGCCGCGCGACGCCGCGCGACTAGGCGAAGGGAGCAGGAGATGGACAAGGTCGTCGCCGACGCGGACACCGCGTGCGCAGACATCCCCGACGGCGCGAAGGTGCTCGCCGGGGGCTTCGGTCTGTGCGGGATCCCCGAGAACTGCATCGCGGCCCTGCGGCGCAAGGGCACCCGCGAGCTGTGGGTCGTGAGCAACAACTGCGGCGTCGACGACTGGGGCCTCGGGCTGCTCCTCGCGAACGGGCAGATCCGCAAGATGACCTCGAGCTACGTGGGCGAGAACAAGGGCTTCGAGCGGCAGTTCCTCTCGGGTGAGCTCGAGGTCGAGCTCGTGCCGCAGGGCACCCTGGCCGAGCGGCTGCGCGCGGGCGGCGCGGGCATCCCGGCGTTCTACACGGCGGGCGGCGTCGGGACGCAGGTGGCAGACGGCGGCCTGCCGATGCGCTACGCGCCGAACGGCTCGGTGGCGGTGGCGAGCGAGAAGAAGGAGACCCGCGCCTTCGACGGGCGCGATTACGTGTTGGAGCGAGCGATCACCGGCGACTTCGCCATCGTGAAGGCGTGGCGCGGCGACCGGCACGGCAACCTGGTGTTCCGCGCGAGCTCGCGGAACTTCAACCCGCTCTGCGCGATGGCGGCGCGGGTGACCATCGCCGAGGTCGAGGAGCTGGTCGAGCCCGGCGAGATCGCCCCCGACGCGGTGCACCTCCCGGGGGTGTTCGTGCAGCGGGTGTTCCTGGGCGTCGACCACCAGAAGCGCATCGAGCGCCGCACCGTGAAGAAGGGATGAATCGCCGATGCTGACGAGGGACGAGATCGCCAGGCGCGTCGCCCGAGAGCTGCGCGACGGCTACTACGTGAACCTGGGCATCGGGATGCCTACGCTCGTGCCGAACTTCGTGCCCCCGGGCGTCGAGGTGGTGCTCCAGAGCGAGAACGGGGTCCTGGGGGTGGGGCCGTACCCGCCCGAGGCCGAGGTCGACCCTGACCTCATCAACGCGGGCAAGGAGACCATCACCGTGCGCCCCGGCGCGTCGTTCTTCGACAGCGCGCTGAGCTTCGCGATGATCCGCGGGGGGCACATCGACCTGGCGATCCTCGGGGCGATGCAAGTGAGCGAGGGCGGAGACCTCGCGAACTGGATGATCCCCGGGAAGATGGTGAAGGGCATGGGCGGCGCCATGGACCTCGTGCACGGCGCCCGGCGGGTGATCGTGATGATGGAGCACGCCGCCAAGGACGGCTCGCCCAAGATCGTGCGCGAGTGCTCGCTCCCGCTCACCGGCCGCGCGGTGGTGCACCGGATCATCACCGACCTGGCGGTCATCGACGTGACCCCCGAGGGCCTCGCGCTCCGGGAGCTCGCCCCCGGCGTGAGCGCGAAGCAGGTGCAGGAGCTGACCGAACCCACCCTCCGCGTCGCGCCCGACCTGACGGAGATGTCCCCCTAGGCCGAAGCGAGGCTGACAATCCCCAGCCCACTGCGGTATAGACACCGCTGTGAGGCATTTTGCCCACGCTCCTATTGAAGAGGGCAGTTCGTCCCACAACCGGCGGCGCGCGATGACCTCGTTCGCGGTGCTCGTCGCGCTGGGCGTCGCCGCGCTCGGGTACTTTCGCCTCCCGGCGTCGGACCAGGCCTGGGGGCGGGTCGAGAGCCCCTGGCGCGACCGCCTCGAAGCGACGAGGCACATCCTTCGGGCGGTGTCGGCGCGGCCCGGTATGCGCATCATCGATGTGGGCGCCGGGGTCGGGTACTTCACCTTCAAGCTCGCCCGCGCGGTCGGGCCCGAGGGGGTGGTCTACGCGACCGACGTCGACCGCGCCATCCACCGCCGGCTCCGCTTCGAGCGCCTCGTGCGTCGCGCCTGGAACGTGCGCCCCGTCCTCCTCGACTGGAACGACGCCGGCCTGGGCGTCGCGGTGTCGTCCGTCGACGCGGTGCTGATGGTGAACGTCTACGCGATGAGCACCTGCGAGCCCGCCCGCAACCGCCGGTTTCTACGGCATGTCGCGTCGGCGCTCCGGCCGGGCGGTCGCTTCGTCCTCGCCGTCGACTTCGTTCACTCCGTCGGCTGGGTCGACCCCGAGGGGCGTCCGGCGCGCTGCGGCAACCTCTCGCTCGATGAGGTCGCCCGCGCGAGCGAGGGCGCGCTCGTCGTCGTCGAGCGGCACACGGTCCACGTCCAGAACTACGTGCACCGCGAGCACGAGCGCCCGGGCTACGTAGGCGTGTTCACGCCGTCGCCCGAGCTCAGCGCGGGAGCGTTCCCCGAGACTCCACCAGCGCCGTGAAGGCGTCGGCGAGGTCGTCCAGCGCGGCTCGGGCGCGGGGTTCGGCCACGTCGAGCGGCTCGTCGGGGCCCATCCCCTCGCGGAGGTCGAAGTAGAACTTGATCTTCGGCTCGGTGCCGCTGGGGCGGAGCATCACCCGTGAACCACCCTCGAGGTCGAAGCGGAGGACGTCAGAGGGGGGAAGGCCCGTCGCGCCGCCCCCCGCGCCGAGGCGCTCACCCGAGAGGTAGTCGACCCACGACTCGACGCGCCGTCCGCCGATCTCCGTCGGCGGCTCGCCGCGGAACGACGTCGTCGTCGCCGCGATGGCCCGCTGACCGTCGGCGCCCTTCGCCGTCACCGATCGCTGCCCGGAGACGTAGAGCCCGTGCTCGCGATAGATCGCCGTGAGCCGGTCGTCGAGCGTCTCGCCCGAGGCCTTCAGCCGCGACGCGAGGTCGGCGACGACGCACGCGGCGCTCACCCCGTCCTTGTCGCGGACGATGTCGCCGACGCAGTAGCCGAGCGCCTCTTCGTAGCCGAACACGAAGCGCGCGCCGGTCTCCCGAGCGACCTCGTGGGCGCGGCGGGCGATCCACTTGAAGCCCGTCAGGGTCTCGACGTGGGTGACCCCGAGCGAGGCGGCGATGCGCCCGAGCAGCGGCGACGACACGATGGTGTTGGCCACGACGCGCGCCCCGCGGGTCTGCACCGCGGTCAGGAGGTGGTGACCGAGCAGCGCGCCGAGCGCGTTCCCCGTGAGAGGGACCCACGCGCCGGAGCGAGGCACGGCCACGCAGAGCCGGTCGGCGTCGGGGTCGTTCGCGATCGCGATGTCGGCGCGGCACCGCCCCGCGAGCGCGAGCACGAGGTCCATCGCGCCCGGCTCCTCGGGGTTGGGAAAGCGCACGGTGGGAAATGCCCCGTCGGGCTTCGCCTGCTCGGGCACCGTCCTCACGTCGCCGAAGCGCGCGAGGAGGCGCGTCGCCATGCGCTCCCCCACGCCGTGCAAGGGCGTGTACGCCACGGTCAGCCTCGCGCGTCGGACCTCAGGCACCGCTGCGTGCACCGCGGCGGCGTAGTCGTCCTCCAGCTCGGGCCCGAAGACCTCGTGGAGCCCCCTCGCGCTGGCCTCGCGCCGCTCCAGGCGCGGCACCTCCGCGAGAGCGCCCACCGCGTCGATGGCCGCGGCGATCCCCGCGTCGACGGGCGGCGTGATCTGCGCGCCGTCGCCCCAGTAGACCTTGTACCCGTTGTACTCCGGCGGGTTATGGCTGGCGGTGACCACCACGCCGGCCGCGGCGGCGGCCCTGCGCACGGCGAAGGCCACCAGGGGCGTCGGCGCGAGCGTCGGGAGCACCCTCGCGACGACCCCCGCGTCAGCGAGCACGGCCGCGACGTCGCGCGCGAACACGTCGCTGTTGCGCCGGCCGTCCCAGCCCACGACCACGCCGCGCCGCGCCGCGTCTGGCACCGTCGCGAGGAGGTGCGCCGCGAGGCCCGCCGTCGCGCATGACCAGCGCGCGGTTCATCCGGTTGGGCCCGGCCCCGAGCTCGCCCCGCAATCCCGCGGTGCCGAACTCGAGCCGCGCGCCGAAGCGGTCGCGCAGGCCCG
>JAEYZO010000867.1 GCA_023428035.1 Pseudomonadota bacterium
CGACAAGCGCGCCATCGCCGAGGCCGCGCGGGCGAGGTTCCCCTACGCGCTGTGGTACCCGCACGACCTCTCGACGCAGGAAGAAGCCATCCCCTCGACCTGCGCCGTGCCCCCGGCGCAGACCACCGCGCCCTGCGCCGCCGCGTCGGTGATGGGCGCCTTCGGGATGGGCATCACCTGCCTCGCACAGAATTGTTCCACGATGCCCGGCAGCGAGATGGGTCAGACGACGTCGACGTCGTGCGCCGAGGCTATGTGCATCGGCAGCGTCACGCAGCTCCTCGTCGCCGGCGCAGACGGGCTGCGCTGCTACGGCTGCCTCGCGCCGCAGCTCCCCACGGCCACCTTCGCCGAGATGCGCACGGCCTGCACCACCGACGCGCGCGCGGGCCTCGCCTTCAACGGCCAGAGCGGCGTGATGATCCTCTCGCGGCACCCGCTCTCGAACCAGGAGCAGCTCGTGCTGCCGGGGACGTGGAACCGCCGGGTGATCCTCCGCGCGACGGCGGCCGTGCCCAACGCGGGCAACGTCGACGTCTACTGCAACCACCTCACCCCCGTCTTCGAGGGCTCGGCCTACCCGTACACGGGCCGCTACGGCTGCGGGCAGACCGACAGCGAGGGCTGGAGTAACGAGCTGCAGGCGCAGTCGCGGCGTCTGGTGTCGTGGGTGACCGAGCGCACGGGCTCTGGGCGCGCGGTGATCCTCGGAGATTTCAACACCGGCGCGTCGGACTACGCCAACGGCGCGAACGTCGACGCCGAGGCCGACGCGGCCTACCGCATCCTCGCCGAGGGCTTCACCCTCGCGCGGCCCCAGGGCTACGTCGCCGCGTGCACCTTCTGCCCAGACAACAGCCTCAACGAGATGCGCACCGCGCCGGTGTGGATCGACCACGTCTTCCTGCGGAACATCCCCGCGAGCGCGACCACAGCGCTCGAGCGCACCTTCGTGACGCCTTCGGTGGCGGTGACCAACCCCGCGGGGATGGTGCACCTCAGCGACCACTACGGGCTGCGCGCGACGCTGCGTCTCTGAAGGCGTTTTCGCGCTGGAGCTCCACGACGGGAGAGACCCCCGGAGGGGCTCTTGACACCCGTTTGAAAGGCGTTCAAGGTGCCGCCCCTCGCGACGGGCGCGTTGCGACACGCGCTGTACGCCCTCCCGCGATGATGGACTGACGGAGCCGAAGAGTTCGATGCCGACGATCAACCAGCTCGTGCGCATGGGCCGTGACCCCAAGCGATGGAAGACTGCCTCCCCCGCGCTGCGCGAGTGCCCGCAGAAGCGCGGCGTGTGCATCCGCGTGTACACGACCACCCCGAAGAAGCCGAACTCGGCGCTCCGGAAGGTCGCCCGCGTGCGCCTCACCAACCAGATGGAGGTGACCGCGTACATCCCGGGCGAGGGGCACAACCTGCAGGAGCACTCGGTGGTGCTGATCCGCGGCGGCCGCGTGAAGGACCTGCCGGGTGTTCGCTACCACATCGTGCGCGGCACCCTCGACGCGGTGGGCGCGGCGGGCCCGTCGAACACGAACAAGAAGGAGCGGTCTCAGGGCCGCTCGAAGTACGGCGTCAAGCGGAAGAAGGGTTGATCGATGCCTCGTCGCGGTGAAGTACCGAAGCGGAAGATCGTGGCGGATCCCAAGTACAAGGATCGCCAGGTCGCCAAGCTGACCAACACCATCATGCTCTCGGGCGAGAAGTCGATCGCCGAGGGGATCGTCTACGGCGCCTTCGACGTGATCCAGGGGCGCTTCAAGGAAGACCCGCTGGAGGTCTTCCGCCGCGCGCTCGACAACGTGAAGCCCAAGGTCGAGGTGAAGTCTCGCCGCGTGGGCGGCGCGACCTACCAGGTCCCCGTCGAGGTGAAGCCCGACCGGCGGAACTCCCTTGCCATGCGCTGGCTGGTGCTGTACTCGCGCAGCCGAGGCGAGAAGTCGATGGCCGAGCGCCTGGCCGCTGAGCTGGTCGACGCCTCGCAGGGCCGCGGCTCCGCGGTGAAGAAGAAGGAAGACACCCACTAGATGGCCGAGGCCAACAAGGCCTTCGCCCACTACCGCTGGTGAGCGATCACCGCGGGTGAGCGCCTCGAAGAGGTCCACCGAGCGAATGCTGAAGACGACATAAGACGACCAGCGCCACGCCGCCCCACGAAGGGCGGACAGCGCCCGAGGAGAGCCGCTCGCACCGAGCGCCCCGGGTGACCGTGAGACGCTCTGGTCGTGACCCTCCCGGGCAAACAACGGCTCCTCCGAAGGTGAGGGGCCATCGGGGCCCGGGGGGGTTTCGTCCGTTCAAGGGTCGCCCGCCCGCGGCCCGGTCTGAGGGTTCAACAGAGTCGCCGTCCTCACCGAGTGACGGCGGAGCCACGGAGAAGAGACAGTGCCGCGCGACCTACCGATCGAACGCTACCGGAACATCGGCATCATGGCCCACATCGATGCCGGCAAGACGACCTGCACCGAGCGCGTGCTCTTCTACACGGGCCGCATCCACCGCACCGGCGAGGTCCACGAGGGCGCCGCCACGATGGACTGGATGGAGCAGGAGCAGGAGCGCGGGATCACCATCACCTCCGCGGCCACCACGGCGTTCTGGGTCCCCATGGCGGGCACCTACAAGGACGTGAAGCACCGGGTGAACATCATCGACACCCCCGGCCACGTGGACTTCACCATCGAGGTCGAGCGCTCGCTGCGCGTGCTCGACGGCGCCGTGGCGGTCTTCGACGGCGGCAACGGCGTCGAGCCCCAGAGCGAGACCGTGTGGCGCCAGGCCGACCGCTACGCCGTCCCCCGCATCGCGTTCATGAACAAGATGGACAAGATCGGCGCGGACTTCCAGATGTGCGTCGACTCGATGAAGGAGCGCCTCGGCACCAACCCCGTGCCGATCCAGATCCCCATCGGCGAGGAGGACAAGCACCGCGGCGTGGTCGACCTCGTCCGCATGAAGGGCATCGTCTTCGACGAGGCCTCCAAGGGGCAGAAGTTCTCCGTCGAGGAGATCCCCGAGGAGCTCAAGGCCCTCGCCGAGGAGCACCGCGCGCGTCTCATCGAGGCCGTCTCCGAGGTCGACGACGCGCTGATGGAGAAGTTCCTCAACGACGACGTGGCCTCGATCACCGAGGACGAGATCCACGCCGCGCTCCGCAAGGGCACCATCGAGTTCAAGCTCGTGCCGGTGTGCTGCGGCTCGGCCTTCAAGAACAAGGGCGTGCAGCAACTCCTCGACGCGGTGGTGAACTACCTCCCTTCGCCGGTCGACATCCCGGTGAAGAAGGGCAAGCACCCGGACAAGGACCTCGAGCTCGAGCGCCCGGCCCGTGACGACGCGCCCTTCTCGGCCCTCGCGTTCAAGCTCATGAACGACAAGTTCGTGGGCAACCTGACCTTCATCCGGGTCTACTCAGGCACGATGGAGTCGGGCAACTCGGTGCTCAACTCCACCCGCGGCAAGAATGAGCGCATCGGCCGCCTGCTCCTCATGCACGCCAACGAGCGCGAGGACATCAAGGACGTCTTCGCCGGCGTGATCGCCGCCGCGGTGGGCCTGCGCGACACGCGCACCGGCGACACCCTCTGCGACGAGAAGAACCCCGTCGTGCTCGAGAGCATGACCTTCCCCGAGCCCGTGATCTCCATCGCCATCGAGCCGAAGACCAAGGCCGCCCAGGACAAGATGGGCCAGGGCCTGCAGAAGCTCGCCTTCGAAGACCCCTCGTTCCGCATGAACACCGACGAGGAGAGCGGGCAGACGATCATCCAGGGGATGGGCGAGCTGCACCTTGAGATCATCGTCGACCGGCTCAAGCGTGAGTTCAAGGTCGAGGCGAACACCGGCAAGCCCGAGGTGGCCTACCGCGAGACCATCAAGCGCAAGGTCGAGGCCGAGGGCAAGTACATCAAGCAGACCGGCGGCCGCGGCCAGTACGGCCACGCGGTGATCGACCTCGAGCCCGGCGAGCGCGGCACGGGCTTCGTGTTCGTCGACGACATCAAGGGCGGCGTGATCCCGCGGGAGTTCATCCCCGCGGTGGAGAAGGGCATCCGCGAGGCTCTCGGGCGCGGCGTGCTCGCGGGCTACCAGGTCATCGACGTGAAGGCCCGGCTGCACTTCGGCAGCTACCACGACGTCGACTCCTCGGCGCAGGCCTTCGAGATCGCGGGCTCCATGGCCTTCCAGGAGGCCGCGAAGAAGGCCGGCATCCACCTCCTCGAGCCCATCATGGCCGTCGAGGTGGTGACCCCGGAGCAGTTCATGGGCGACGTGATCGGCGACCTGAACTCCCGCCGCGGGCAGATCCGCGGGATGAACGCGCGCGGCAAGAACGTGCAGGTCATCGAGGCCTTCGTGCCGCTGTCTTCGATGTTCGGCTACGTCACCGACCTGCGCAGCAAGACCCAGGGCCGCGCGGTGTCGACGATGCAGTTCTCGCACTACGAGGCCGTGCCGAACGCCCTTCAGGAAGAGATCGTCGCGAAGAACCGCGGCAAGTGACGTCGCAGCCGAGGCTGTAGAGAGACACCAAGAGGAGAGACGGAAATGGCCAAGGAGAAGTTCGTACGCACCAAGCCCCACGTGAACGTGGGGACCATCGGTCACATCGACCACGGCAAGACGACGCTGACGGCGGCGATCTCTGCGGTGCTGTCGAAGCGCGGCGGCGGCA
>JAEYZO010000872.1 GCA_023428035.1 Pseudomonadota bacterium
CCCACGCGCCCACGCCAGCGCCCGCGCCCGCCGCGCAGCCCTCGGGCACCGGGCAGCGCCTCGGCGCGCCCCTCACGGCGACCACCACCGTGGCCCTCGCAGAGATCCTCCAGAACGCCGCGCGCTACGCCGGGCAGACCGTGCGCACCGAGGGCACCGTCACCGCCGTGTGCCAGGCCATGGGCTGCTGGATGCAGCTCGGCGACGGCGACGGCCGCGTGCACGTGCGCATGCACGGCCACTCGTTCTTCATCCCGCGCAACGCCTCGGGCCGCCACGCGCGGGTGCAGGCCACCGTGGTGTCGGGGGAGCCCAACGGCCACTGCGAGCAGGAGGCCGCCGAGCAGACCGGCCACGTCGCCCGCGTCGAGCTCGACGCGACCGGCGTAGAGCTCGACTGACGCGTCACCGCTCGAAGCAACGGTCGGGCACGCCCTCTCGCTCGCGCACGAGCTTCGTGGCGTCGACGTACCGCGCCGTCACCGGGTCGTGGTAGCCGCTCGCGGGCTTGAGGCCCTCGACGCGCGCCGCGTACCAGCGGTGCTGCCGCTCCAACAGCAGCTCGCGCAGGTACTTGCCGATCATCGACGCGAGGCCGACCGTGACGTCGCCCGCGTCGGCGTCGCGCGCGAACGACACCTCGCCCACGCCTCGCACCCGATACGCCGAGCGCTCGGGCCGCTCCTCGACGATCACCGGGAGCGCGCCCAGGCGGTCCATCGCGGCGACGTAGCTCTTGCGACCGCCGACCTTGCCGCAGACCGCGGTGATGTCACCCGAAGCGCCCCCGCGCAGCGCGGCCACTAGCTCGACCATCGCGTCGAGGTCGAGGTCGAAGCGGCTCCTCCCTCGCTCTGACTCGTGGTTCAACCTCCCCGCGCACACCGTCACGAAGCGCGCGGCCTCGAGCGTGAGCCCCGCCTCGCGCAGCGCTCCAGCCGCCCCCGCGCCCTCAGCGATCGACCCACCGAACGCGGGGAGCGGAACGCCTCCGCCGAAGCACACCTCGGGCGCCGCGCCTCCGGGACACAGCGCGCGGAGCTCCGCGTCGGTGCGCAGCGAGAGCGCCGCGGTGAGCGCGTCGAGCGACGCGGGACGCAGCCCGAGGTGAGCGTCGAGCACCGCCAACACCCGAGACTCCAGCGCGCGCATCGCGCCGTGCGACCCCGTGGCCTTGCTGTCGCCCACGCCCAGCGCCGCGGCCCTCTCGGTGATCGCCGCGACGTCACCCAGCACCGACGCGCGCACGCCCGTGACCACCATCGGCCCGAGCCTCGGCCCGAGCCCGTTCTCGTCGACGCCGACCTTGAGCGACCCAGCGAGCATCCACCGCGCACCTACGCGGCCCGCTCCCCCCGCGTCAACACGCGCCCTGGCGCGGTGACCCCCCGCGGTGGGAACCTCTCGCCCTTCGCCCATGTCGAGCCCTGCGATGCGAACGCTCCTCGCCCTGTGCCTCTCGCTCTGCGCCGCGTGCGCCGCGTCGCGCCCCGCCGTCGTCACGCCCCGCGCGAACCGGGCCGCCCAACGCGGGGAGGAGTTCCGCGTGGTGGCCGCCACCGAGCGCAGCCCCGGCGACGCCTACGACGCCTCGCTGCTCTTCGACCGAGCGGTCGCCGCGATGCGCGCGCAGCGCTGCGACGACGCGATGGCCGACCTCGACCGCCTCGTGCGGGAGTTCCCCGACGCGAGCGTGTGGCACGTCGCGCAGTACAACCGAGGCCTCTGCCTCCAGCGCGCGCGCCGCTGGCCCGAGGCCGTCGACGCGATGCGCGCCGCCTCCCGCGCGGAGAGGGACCCATCGCTCACCCGCGACGCGCGCTTCCGCGTGGCCGCGGTGGGCGAGGCCGCCGAGCGACCCGAGTGGGTGATCGAGGCCACCGACGCGCTCATCAACACGCCGTCGCTCTCCGTGGTCGACCGCGTCGAGGCCCACGCCCGCCGCGCCGCCGCGCTCCTCGCGCAGCGCGACCTCAGCGCCGCCGACCTCGCCGCCGCCGAGGCCGTGAGGGCCGCGCCCACGCCCGAGGCCATCAGCGCGCTCGGAGACGACACCTACGCCGCCCGCGCGCGCTTCGTGATCGCCGAGGTGAGCCGCGCCCGCGCCGCGGAGATCACCTGGCGCGTCGAAGACGCCGACAGCGAGCAGAAGATCACCCGCAGGGTGCAGCTCGTGACCCGCGCCCACGCCCAGTACAACGAGGCGATCCGCGTGGGGAACCCCGAGTGGGCCGCGGCGTCGGGCTTCAACATCGGCGAGGCCTACCGCGCCCTCTACGACGCCATCGTCGACGCGCCCACGCCCGACGGCTGGGGCCAGGCCGAGCGCGACGCCTACCGACGACGCGCGGGTGAGCGCTTGCGGCCGCTGCTCCAGGGCGCGCTGCGGAGCTGGGAGGCCACGCTCTCGATGGCCCGCCGCAACGGGATCTCTGACAACCCCTGGGTGCGCCGCGCGAGCGAGTCGGTCGACGCGCTGCGCGCGCTGATCACGGGGCAGCCCGCCGAAGCGCCCGCGCCGCGAAGCCCGAGGGCGACCCCGCCTGGAGACGCCCCGCCGACCGTCCGACCCGCGGGCTGAGGGAGGCGCTTGACACACACGCGGCATTGGGAGTAGTCAGCCGCTCCCCGACGCGGGGAGACATCTACCCGCGGCGACCGAGGAGCGTCTTGCGCTCCGTCAGCGGCGGGTGTAGCGTCCCCGCCCTCATTCAAGCCGCTGGCGTAGCTCAATGGCAGAGCACCGGTTTTGTAAACCGGTGGTTGTGGGTTCAACTCCCATCGCCAGCTCCCCGGCGGGTCGAACGAGAGAACGAGAACGAATCGCGCAGAGAGAGGAACGTACGGAGGGTTGCCCGAGTGGCCAAAGGGAGCAGACTGTAAATCTGCCGGCTCCACGCCTTCGATGGTTCGAATCCATCACCCTCCACCCAGCACGCTTATGCGGGAGTAGCTCAGTTGGTAGAGCGTCAGCCTTCCAAGCTGAACGTCGCGGGTTCGAACCCCGTCTCCCGCTCCCGGAGTGAATTCTTAGAGTAGACAGTCTCGAAGCACGCCCACCTAGCTCAGTTGGTAGAGCACGTCCTTGGTAAGGACGAGGTCGTCGGTTCAATCCCGATGGTGGGCTCCGGTCCCTGGCCGCGGCGGTCGCCGCGCCTTCGGAGGGTCAAGACGCGATGGCCAAGGAGAAGTTCGTACGCACCAAGCCCCACGTGAACGTGGGGACCATCGGTCACATCGACCACGGCAAGACGACGCTGACGGCGGCGATCTCTGCGGTGCTGTCGAAGCGCGGCGGCGGCA
>JAEYZO010000432.1 GCA_023428035.1 Pseudomonadota bacterium
CAGGTCCGCCGCGGGCGCCACGAAATCCGCGCCGATGCCCTCGACCCGGTGCGCGAAGGGCCGCGTCGCGCGGCCGTGCTTCACCCGGTCGTAGAAGACCGACCCCACCGGGTCCACCGCCACCACCTTCACCGAAGGCTTCAATGACTTCAGGTGACGTCCCGCGCCGGTGAGCGCGCCGCCGGTGTTCATCCCGCCCACGATCGCGTCGACCTCGCCCCCGGTCTGCGCCCACAGCTCGGCGCCCAGCGACCCCGCGTGCGCCTCGGCGTTCGCCCGCGAGTCGTGCTGCCCCATCAGCGCCGCGCCGGGGGTCTCCTCCGCGATGCGCCGCGCGACGGCGTAGTGGCTCCGCGGGTCGTCGGGCTCCACCGACGAGGGGCAGAGCACCACCCGCGCCCCATAGGCCCTCGGCGCCGCGACGCGCTCAGGGGCGGTCTTGTCGGGCATCACGCACACGCAGCGGTAGCCCAGCACCGCCGCGGCCATCGCCAGCGCCGCGCCCGCGTTGCCCGCCGTCGCCTCGACCACCGTGCCCCCCGGCCGGAGGCGCCCCTCGGACTCCGCGCGGCGGATCAGAGCGAGGGCCACGCGGTCCTTCACCGAGCCCGAGGGGTTGAGCCACTCGCACTTGGCGTACAGCTCCGCCGCGAGGTCGCTCGGCGCCGCGCGGTGCAGCCTCACCAGCGGCGTCGCGCCGACCGCGTCGAGCACCGTCTCCTTCGCGCCCTGCATCATGGCCGCGGGGATAACACACACGCCCGTCGCCGTGGACGCGCGCGCGGCCTTCGTGGTCCACTCCCCGCCCATGCGGAAGGCCAAGATCCTCGCGACGGTCGGGCCCGCGAGCCGCGACCCCGCCGTGCTCGACGCGCTGCTCGCCGCCGGCGTCGACGGCTTCAGGGTGAACTTCTCCCACGGCCTCGCCGACGAGCACCGCGAGACCGTGAAGCGCATCCGCGAGGCGTCGCAGCGCGCGGGGCGCGTCGTGGCCGTGCTCGGCGACCTCTCGGGCCCGAAGATCCGCTGCGGCACCTTCGCGAACGGGCCCGTCGAGCTGCGCGAAGGCCAGACCTTCAGCTTCACCTCCAGGGAGGTGCCCGGCGACGAGACCATCGTCTCCGCTACCTACCCCCTCGCGAGGGACCTCACCCCGGGTGACACCGTGCTCCTCGACGACGGGATGCTCCGCATGCGCGTCACCTCCGTCGAGGGTGAAGACGTCCACTGCGTGGTCGAGGTGGGCGGGGCCCTCTCGGACCGTAAAGGGATCAACCTCCCCGGCGCGCGCCTGAAGACCCCCGCCCTCACCGAGAAGGACCGCCGCGACGCCGCCCTCGCGCGGGAGATCGGCGTCGACTTCGTGGCCCTCTCCTTCGTGCGCCGCGCCGACGACGTCTTTCAAGCCCGCTCCCTCGTGGGCCCGGGCCTGCCCATCGTCGCGAAGATCGAGAAGCCCGAGGCCGTCGAAGACCTCGACGCCATCCTCGACGCCTCCGACGGCGCGATGGTCGCCCGCGGAGACCTCGGCGTGGAGCTCGGCCCCGAGAAGGTCCCGCTGGTGCAGAAGCGGGTGATCGAGTGCACCAACGGCCGCAGCAAGCTGGTCATCACCGCCACGCAGATGCTCGACTCGATGATCCGCGCCCCGCGGCCCACCCGCGCCGAGGCCGCCGACGTCGCCAACGCCGTGCTCGACGCCACCGACGTGCTGATGCTCTCGGGCGAGACCGCCTCGGGGCGCTACCCCGTCGAGTCGGTCGCGATGATGGACTCCATCATCCGCGAGGTAGAGCGCTCGGAGCTCTTCCGCCGCGTCACCGAGCTCCCGAGCACCAACCGCGACTGGGACTACACCCACGCCTGCGCCGCCGCGGCCTCGCTCACGT
Source organism: Pseudomonadota bacterium (assembly GCA_023428035.1). Taxonomy (GTDB): domain Bacteria; phylum Myxococcota_A; class Polyangia; order Polyangiales; genus JAEYZO01. Next base: position 1,890 of record JAEYZO010000432.1, read on the forward strand.
CACGCAACGCGCTCCTGCGAGCGATCGTGGTCTTCACCCGGCAAGGGCACACCGCGAACATGGTGGCGGAGTTCCGACCGCGATCGCCGATCGTCGCCGTCACCGCTTCGCTCTCCGCCGCGCAGCGCCTCGCGCTCCAGTGGGGGACCGTGCCCGTGCACGGCGAGTACCCCACCAACGTCGCCGAGGCCGTGACCCTCGCCGCCGAGGCCGCGCGGCAGTACGTCGGCGCCAAGGCACGAGACACCATCGGCGTCGTGTCAGGGAGCCAGCGCGACACCGGCACCAAGTGCTTCGTGCTCCACACCCTGTAGCGGGCGATACGCTCACGAACGATGGAGAACCGAGACCTCCACCCCCCGGTCGACCTGGGAGACGGACCGACCCCCGAGGGGGAAGACCCCTTCGGCCTCCTCAACCACGACCTCGACGGGAAATACCTCGTCGAGTCGGTGGTCGCCGAGGGCGGCTTCGGCGTCGTGTTCCGCGGCACGCACCTCGGCCTCAAGACCTCCGTCGCCGTGAAGGTGCTGAAGGTCCCCGCGGAGCTGAACGGCGACGCGCGGCGGCACTTCCTCCAGCGCTTCGAGAACGAGGCGCAGACCATGGCCCGGATCATCCACCCCGCCGTCGCGCGGGTGATCGACTTCGGCGCGTCGCCCATGCCCATCGGCGACGCCGCGCCGTGGATGGTGCTCGAGTGGCTCGACGGCCGCACCCTCGAAGACGAGCTCTCGCGCCGCCGCCGCGAGGGCGACGCCACGTTCTCTCCGCGCGAGGCGCTCGCCCTCCTGCGCCCGGTGATCGACGCCGTGGCCCTCGCCCACGACGAGGGCGTCGCGCACCGCGACATCAAGCCCGGCAACCTCATGCTCGTCACCTCGAAGCGCGGAGACGTCTCGCTCAAGCTCTTCGACTTCGGCATCGCCAAGGCCACCACCGAGGGCGAGGCGGGCGCCCCCACGCAGGCCCACTTCCGCGCGTTCTCCCCCGACTACGCCGCGCCCGAGCAGATGTCGGGCAGCCCCACCGGGCCGAGCACCGACGTCCACGCGCTGGGTCTGATCGTCACGGAATTGCTCACCGGGAGGGCGCCCTACGACGGCGCCGACGGGGTCGAGGTCTGCGCCGACGCGCTCTCGCCGAAACGCCCCACCCCCGCCAAGCGCGGCGTCGACGCGGGTGACTGGGAGCACGTCATCGCCCGCGCGGTGAGCCTCAAGCCCGCGGACCGCTTCCCCGACGCGGGGGCCTTCTTGAAGGCGCTGGAGGCGGTCGTTCCGACGAGCCTGGGCTCCCTCGACGAGCGCGACGAGCCGATGGCCCTGCCCGTCCAGCGAGGGCCGGCGCGAACGCTCGCGGTGGCGGGGGCGCTCCTGCTCCTCGCGGGGGCGGCGCTCTTGTACTTCACGCGCCCGACGTCCACGGCGCCTCCCGCCGCGCAGCCCGCGCCCGCGCCGACGGCGGTCGCGGAGAGCGACGTGGCGGTGGCCGCGCTCGAAGACGTCACCGAGGCGAGCTCCGACGTCGCCGTGGTGGTGGCCTTGCCGGGGGAGACCGACGCGGGCGCGGTGGCCGCGTCGGCCGACGTCCCTGAGCCCGAGCAGCCCGTAGGCACGGTGTTCGATACCCTGCGACGCGCGGCGAGGGAGCGCGCCGAGCGGGCCGCCGAGCGGAGGGCGCCGCGGGAGCCCCGGGGAGAGATCCCCATCGAGTGAAGGGGGCCGCGGGGCGATCTGTGAGAGACTCGACCCTCGACGATTGCTTCAACCCCGCGACGGGGAGCGGAGGCGCTTCGATGAAGAGGGTACGGTGGCTGGGCGCGTGCGCGGTGACGCTCACGCTGGTGGCGGGCTGCTCCGACGACGCGAGCGTGGTCGGCGGAGACGCGGGCGCAGACACGGGCGCCGTCGACGTGTCGACGGACATGGGCGTCGACACCGGCCCGCCCGACACGGGCTCGATCGACACCGGCGTCGACGCCGGCCCCGCTGACTCCGGCGAAGACGCCGGGCAGGACGCGGGGGAGGACGTCCCCGTCGACGTGCCCTTCCGCTGTACGAGCGACGCCGACTGCGCGGGCAACGCGGGCGGCAACGCCTGCGACACCGCCTCGGGCCGCTGCGTGGCCTGCACGGCCACCTCCGACCTCTGCCCCGCCGGGCAGTACTGCGTCGCCGCCACCAACACCTGTGCCGCGGGCTGCCGCGACGACTCCTCGTGCAACCCCGACGCGGGCGCCCCCGGCGACGGCGGCGCGAGCGGCCAGCGCTGCGAGCCCACCACCCGCCAGTGCGTCGCCTGCGTCACCGACGACCACTGCCCCTCGGGCACCCGCTGCATGGGCAACACCTGCGTCACGGGCTGCGCCTCCGACGCGAACTGCGCGACGGGGCAGACCTGCTGCGCCGGCGGGTGCGTCGACACCCAGAGCAACACCGCCCACTGCGGGATGTGCGGCAGCGGGTGCATGGTCACCAACGGCGTCGCGGCCTGCATGAACGGCTCGTGCGTCGTGGGCTCGTGCACCGCGCCCTACGCCGACTGCGACATGAGCGCCGCCAACGGCTGCGAGGCCGACACCAGCGCGAGCCTCGACCACTGCGGCGGCTGCGGGATGTCCTGCGCGCCCGCCAACGCCACGGCCTCGTGCGCGATGGGCGCGTGCTCCGTGGCCTCGTGCGCGACGGGCTTCGCCGACTGCGACATGGCCGTCGCCAACGGCTGCGAGGTGAACACCCAGACCGACCTCGCCAACTGCGGCGCGTGCGGGACCACCTGCTCGCCCGCGAACGCGACGGGTGCGTGCGCGATGGGCGCGTGCTCCGTCGCCTCGTGCGCGACGGGCTTCGCCGACTGCGACATGAGCGCGGCCGACGGCTGCGAGGTGAACACCCAGACCAGCGCGGCGAACTGCGGCGGCTGCGGGGTGGCCTGCGCCCCGGCCAACGCGACGGGGGCGTGTACCGCGGGGGCCTGCGGGGTGGGGAGCTGCAACGCCGGCTTCGCGAACTGCGACATGAGCGCGGCCAACGGCTGCGAGGTGAACACCACCGACGACCTGATGAACTGCGGCGGCTGCGGGACGGCGTGCGCGCCCCGCGCCAACGCCTCGGTGCGCTGCGAGGCGAGCGCCTGCGCCTTCACCTGCGACATGGGCTACGCCGACTGCGACGGCGACGCCGCCAACGGCTGCGAGGTGAACCTCAACGCCGACCCGACCCACTGCGGGAGCTGCGCGACCGCGTGCTCGGTGGCCAACGGCACGGCGTCGTGCGCGGCGGGCGCCTGCGGCGTCGCGGCCTGCAACGCGGGCTTCGCCAACTGCGACGGGGTGGTCGCGAACGGCTGCGAGGCCAACCTCGCGAGCCCGGCCACCTGCGGGAGCTGCACCAACGCGTGCCCGGCGCGGGCCAACGCGGCGCAGACCTGCGTCGGGGGCGTGTGCGGCTTCACCTGCAACGCGGACTTCGGTAACTGCGACGGCAACGCGGCCAACGGCTGCGAGCGGAACATCGCCAACGGGAGCGCGAGCCACTGCGGCGGCTGCGGCGTGGAGTGCGGGCTGCTCCACGCGGTGCCCGCGTGCGTGGCGCGCACCTGCCAGGTGGAGATGTGCGACGCGGGCTGGGGCAACTGCGACGCGATGCCCGCGAACGGGTGCGAGGTGAACACCCGCACGAGCAACCTGCACTGCGGGGCCTGCAACAGCCCCTGCGGGAGCGGGACCTACTGCCAGGCGAGCACCTGCCGGCTGCCGGTGAGCTGCAACGCGCTGCGCGCGCTCAACCCCTCGGCGACGAGCGGGGAGTACGACATCGACCCCGACGGCGCCGGGCCCCTCGCGGCGCAGCGGGTGTACTGCGACATGACCTCGCAGGGCGGCGGCTGGACGCTCATCGGCTCGGTGGTGAACACCCCGACGCGCGCGTGGAACGCCCTCGGGGTCTTCACCGACCGCGCGAGCTTCGGCGCGATCTCGTCGCGCACCACGGCGAACTACAAGTCCTTCGCGTGGACCGACGTGGCCGCCAACGACCTGAGGGTCGAGACGGCGGAGTACTCCTTCGGGTGGGCGGCCCTCCTCGGCAACCGCTCGATGGGCGCCTACGTCGCCGCGAGCTGGCCGTCGACCTGCAACTCCACCTGGGCGCGCTCGGGGGTGGACTTCTACACCGGCATCAGCGCCGCGCAGGCCGCCGCGTTCGGCTTCTCGCTGCGCGCGCTCGACAGCAACGCGGCGTGCTTCCCGAGCTCGAACGAGAACGCGGCGATCAACTTCTACGCCGCGGAGTGCTGCTGGGTGAACGGCCTCGGCAACACCCCCGGCGGCCAGGACCAGTGGCGCACCCACGACCTGTCGCTCCTGCGCCTCGCGAACATCACCCCGGTGACCTGCGCCCCCGGCGCGTACCCCTGCAACGCCAACGGCCGCACCATCTCCGCCTCGGGCGAGTGCTACGACGCGAGCTGCAAGGCCACCTACGCCCTCGTCTGGGTGCGCTGACCTCACCCCCGTCCCTCCGCGTCGATGAACGCCCGTGCGGCGGGGGAGTCCGGTAGACTCCGGGGCTCCCCGCTGCACCTCCTGGGAGTCGACGTGCACCTCCGCCTCGCCGCGCTCGCGCTCACCCTCGCCCTCGCCTCCGCGGGCTGCTCCGACGACCCGGCGCCCCTCTTCTCCGACGCCGCGACGGGCATCGACGCCTCCGACGTCCCGCTCCGCGTCGACGTACCTCCCCGCGTCGATACGTCTTCGGGCGACGCCCGCGGTCAGGCCTGTGACCGCAGCGCGCAGTGCGACGACGGCGTCGAGTGCACGATGGACTACTGCTCCGCCGACGGGCGCTGCGTGAACGTGCCCGACACCACCCGCTGCGACGACGGGGTGTACTGCAACGGCCTCGAGACCCGACGCCCGCCGCGGCTGCGTGCGCGGCGCCACCGTCGCCTGCGACGACAACGACCCCTGCACCACCGACCGCTGCGTCGAGGAGGGACGTCGCTGCGACCACTCCCCGCGCGATTTCGACCGCGACGGCGACCCCGACATCGGGTGCCAGTCACCCCTCTGCGCCGACGCGGGCGTCGACGACGCCGGGCCCCCCGCGCCCGACGGCGGAGCGGTCTGCTGGCGCGGCCTCGACTGCGACGACCGCGACCCCAGGGTGAGCGGGCGGCTCCCCGAGATCTGCGGCGACGGCGTCGACAACAACTGCAACGGCCTCGCCGACATGATGGAGCCGGGCGGGTGCCAGCGGCCTCGCTACGACACCTGCGACGACCCGCTCGACGTCTCCGCGGGCGGGAGGTTCACCCTCTCGATGGCGGGCACCGTGGGGGAGTACACCTTCCGCTGCTCGGGGGGCACGCAGGGCCGCGACGCCGTGCTGCGGCTCAACCTCGACTCCCCGAGGGACATCTCGTTCAGCGCGCAGACCCGCTCGAACTTCAACATCGTCTACGTGATGGTGCAGGACCGCTGCGGCACCACCACCGCCAGCGAGGTGCGCGAGTGCCTCGTGGGGCTGCCCACGGTGTGGCGCGCGCACAGCCTCCCGGCGGGGGAGTACTTCATCGTCCTCGGGATGACCTCGTCGAGCAGCGCCGACACCGACGTGATCGTCGACCTGCGCCTCTCAGACCCCACCCCCGTCGCGCCCAACGACCGCTGCGACGCTCCCGTCGACATCCCCCCCGCGGGCGGGACCTTCATGGGTGACCTCATCGGCGCCGCCGACGACGTGAGCACCCGCTGCGGAGGCTCGAACCCCGACGCGATCTACCGCCTCACCCTCACCGAGCCCCGCGACGTGCGCGCCGTGGTCGCGGGCGCGATGAGCTCCGACGCGGTCTCGGTCTCGCTCGTCGACCAGTGCGTGCGCAGCCCGATGACCCTGCGCTGCGGCACCACCTCGTCGCCGTCCTTCCTCGCGCGCTCGCTGCCCGCGGGCACCTACTACCTCACCGTCGAGGGCCGCAACGTCACGGGCTACACCCTCACCGTCGAGACGTCTGCGCCCACGTCTCCGCCGCCGGGAGACACCTGCGCCTCGCCGCTCACCCTCACCGCGGGCACCACCGCGCGCGGCGACCTCGCGATGTTCGAGAGCGACGTACCCGTGAGCTGCAACAGCGGCGTCGCGCGCGACGTGGTGTACCAGTTCGAGCTCACCGAGCGCCTCGACGTGACCCTCACCGCGACGGGCGACTCGGGCACGGTGCTCTACCTCGCGCTCACCCCGCGCTGCGACGCGCCCTCGTCGGGGCTCACCTGCCGCGGAGGCATCCCCGCGCGCGTCACCCACCGCGGCCTCGACCCGGGGAGGTACTTCGTGGTGCTGCGCGGGTCGCGCCCCACGGCCTACACGCTGAGCCTGGAGACGCGCCCGCCCCTCGCGCCCGTCGCGGTGACGGGCAACGAGACCTGCGCCGCGGCGCACGCGATCCCCGCGGGGGGAGGCCTCTACTCCGGCGACACCGCGATGATGGCGCACGAGTACACCTTCCCTTGCGCGACGGGGTCGATGGCGGGCGACGCGGTGTTCCGCTACCACGCCGACCGCGCGGGGCGGGTGCTGTTCTCGACCGAGGGCTCGGCCTTCGACACGGTGCTCTGGGTGACCCGCGCCGACGCCTGCCCAGGGACGAACCCCGCGGGCTCCGTCGCGTGCAACGACGACGGACCCGGGATCGGGCTGTCGTCGTCGCTGGAGCTCAACCTCGCCGTGGGCGACTACTACGTCTTCGTGAGCGGGCTCTACACCACCGCGCGGGGGGCGTACTTCCTCTCGGTGACGCCGTCGACGACGCCGTGAAGGGGTGGGTGTACGTCGGGCACGCGGCGCTCGCGGCGTCGGAGCGCGGTGATGTTGGCGCGGTGCTCGCGACGACGTAGGGAGGCACATGCCCAGCGCCGCGCATGAGACCCTGGTCGCGCTGCTCTCGCAGCGGCCCGACTTCCTCGACCTGCTCCTCCGCACGCTCGGCCACCCTGGACTGCCTGCGGGGTACGTCGTGGCCGACTCGGCGCTGCGCGTGGCGAACCCGCTGGAGGTGCGCCCTGACCTCGTGATGCTCGAGGAGGGCGACCGTGGTCCGTGGGCGGTGATCGAGGTGCAGCTCAACCGCGACGACGAGAAGCAGCGTCGGTGGTTCGCGATGGCCGGGATGATGTTCGACGCGCGGGGCGTGATGGGCGACGTGGTGATCCTCACGCACGACGCGAGCGTGGCGCGGTGGGCCAGCGAGGTCGGTCACGTCGTCGGCCCCGCGGGGACTCGGTTCGCGCTGGAGCCCGTGGTCGTGACCTTGACGCTCGCCGAGGTGGAGCTGCTCCTGGCGACGGGCCGCCCGGAGCTCGCGGTGTTCGCCGCGTGGGCGGTGCACGACCAGCGGGGGCGCGACGCGCAGGAGGTGGTGCGCGCGGCGGTGAACGTGATCGAGTCGTCGGCGGAGGCCGAGTTGCGGGAGGCGCTGTCGCGGGCGATGCTCTCGATGCTGGGTGAGCCGCTGCTCGCCGTGATCCGGGAGATGTTGATGAACCCGCTGACGATCCCCGAGAGCCCTGGCTACAAGGCCCTTCGCCGAGACATCGAGGCCATCGGTGAGGTGCGCGGCAAGGCCGAGGCCCTGGTGACCGTGCTCGAAGCGCGCGGGTTCGACCTCGACGCGTCGACGCGCGATCGAATCAGCGGGTGCGACGACATCGAGACGCTCAACGGTTGGATCGCTCGCGCGGTGACGGCGCCGTCGCTCGGGGCCGTGTTCGACGAGGGGTAGCCGCCCGGGGCGAGCTCATCTTCCTCTTCGTGATCTCGCGGGGCTACACCTTCATGGACGAAGCCTCGTGCTCACCACGAAGCGGAATGGCCTGAACTCCTCTTTGCTGGGATGAAGTGTCCGGCGGGGGCGCCACGGCGGCTCGACGCCGCGGGCGGGGTGGCGGACCGATCCGCCCGACGATGGCGCGACCGAGGGGAATCCATCGTAGGGTCGGCGCGTGAAGCGCCTGGAGCAACGACTCGCCGAGCTTCCCGCGCGTCTTCGCGCGCCGCTCACGGATGAACAGCTCGACGCCGAGGACGAACCCCGCGGGCGCTGTCGCGTGCAATGACGACGGGCGCGGGCTCGGGCTGTCGGGTAGTGGCGTGATTTGGGTCAAATCACGCCACCGTGTTGGCGCTCCCCGTGCTCGTTGCCGCGATGTGCCACGGCTCGGCCCACGCCCACGTCATAGGGCCATGGCACAGTCGATTTCGACGCCCAGGCAAATCACGCCACCCCGACCCCAATCACGCCACTACCTCTCGTCGCAGCGGCTTGACGAGGCCGCGCGTCCTTGACTTCATGCGTCGCCGACCGCCGATGCGACTGTGCACCCTCAACGTCCCCCTCTGGGGCGACGCTCGGGGTCGTTCCAACGTCGACCGCGTGATCGATCTGCTGCGGGCGCTCGACTGCGACGTCGTCGCGCTCCAGGAGGTGCTCCACGACGGGCCACACCTCCAGCGGGTCGCCGACGCCCTCGGGATGCATCACGCGCTGGGCGCCGAGGCGTGGCTCGGCAACGCGCTCCTCTCGGCGCATCCGCTCGACGCGGTCGAGGCCGCGCCCATCACCTCGGGCTACGAGGAGGGGCGCTGCGCGCTGGTTGCCTCCGTTCGACTCCCGGAGGGGAGCGTCGAGGTGTGCTCCACCCACCTCGACCCGGGCTACGAGGTGACGCGCCTCCGCCAGCTGGAACGCTTCGCTGCCGCGATGGCGCGGCGCCCGCCGGATCGCGTGGTGATGGGTGACTTCAACGCGCTCCGCCTCGCGGACTACACCCCGGCGGCGATCGAGGCCGTTCGCGCGGCGCGCGCGGCGTCGGACCGCGAGGAGCCCCGCGGTGACGTGACCGCGCGCATGGACGCGCTCGGCTACGTCGACCTCTACCGCCTCGCGCGCGCACCCGACCTCGCGGGCTACTACGAGGCCCTGTCCGCGCCGCTCCCCGAGGGCGCGTGCGCCACCTGCTGGGCGAGCACGCGCATCGACTACGCGTGGGCCTCCGCGTCCCTGATCGAGCGGCACGCGGTGATGCGCGCAGAGCTCGTGGAGACCGACGCCACGGACCACAAGGCGATCGTCGTGGAGCTCGCGGGCGTCCGAGCGAGGTGATCGCCCGCCCGGCGCCGCGGGCGCGGCCTGCGCGAGGGCGTCGGAC